>JAKBCJ010000395.1 GCA_021807975.1 Pseudomonadota bacterium
CGGGCGTCTGGCTGACGGAACGATCGCGACGATGCGCGTGGTGTCGGCGGACAGCCCCGCCGCCAACCCGGCATTCGATGTGACTCCGGCAAGGCTGGTGACCGGGCTGATTACCGAACGCGGCCGGTGTTCGGCGTCCGAAGCGGGCCTGTTGGGGCTGTTTCCGGAACGCCGCTAGCCGCTGTTTCTCGTCCGGCGTCGCGGCCGGCGGCCGTGCGCCAAATCAATATACCAGCGGCCCGAAGGGCCGACTGGTATGCGCGCGGGGTTGGTGGGGCGGCCGCGCGCCAAATCAATATACCAGCGGCCCGAAGGGCCGACTGGTATGCGCGCGGGGTTGGTGGGGCGACCGTGCGCCAAATCAATATACCAGCCGACCGCCGACTGACAAAAGAGCCGAAGATTCGGGCGGCTGGTATAACAGCGGATCACCCCCGCTGATGCGACATAACCGGCCCCGATGCCGGAAGCGCGATCGTTCCAATTAGAAAACAGACCGGCCGTGGCGCTTCGCCGCGAAAGCCGTTACCAAGCGCCATGCGCTGGTTTACCATCCTGCCGCTTCTGCTGTTATCCGCCTGCCAGGGAAGCCCAATGCCCGACACCCATGTGCCGCCGTTCGCCAAGGTTCCGTTCGAACCGTTCAGCCGCGACGCTGTCGTTGCCATCGCGCTGCGGGAGTGGCGGCTGTTCGGCCGGAATATCGCCGACCCGGTCGCCGACGCTACGCGCACGATCAAGCCGGAACGCGAGCAGGGCCTGTGGCAGCGCGTCGGCGAATACTGGTGGCTGGGCCTGAACGCCACCGCCCCCGAGGTCGCCTGGACTGGCAAACACGATGCTCAGGGCAAGGTCTTTCCGCCGGAGATCGACGGCGATTTCGCCTGGTCGGCCGCCTTCATTTCTTATGTGATGCGCATCGCCGGCGCCGGGGCACGCTTTCCCTATTCCGCCGACCATGCCGACTACATCAACGCCGCCCGGCGGGTTTCGCTGGGGGAAACCACAGCATGGGTCGTCGCGGCGGAACGGGTACAGGATTATGCGCCGCGACCCGGGGATATGGTCTGTTTCGGGCGTGGCTGGGCGAGGGGGCTGCGGTATGAGGATTTGCCGACGGCGGGATTGTTTCCATCGCATTGCGATATCGTCGTCGATACCTCCGTCGCCGGGCAGATTTCGGTGATCGGGGGCAATGTTGAAGATTCCGTCACCATGAACACCGTGCCCGTCACGGCGGATGGGCGGCTGGCAACCCCCGACGGCGTTGTGCTGGATACGCGGTTTCCCTGGATGACCGTGTTACGGTTGATCGTCGATGAACCGGCTAAGGCGACGTCATAGAATGCCGCGTGCGGTACGATTCCGGTCGAACATTAGCGTAAACGCTGCGGCCTCTGTCCGTCATGACCGCGCGTGGCCGCGGCCATGAGGACAGAGAAAATGCCCATTATCAGCAATATGTTATCGGGCGATCGAAGCCTACGGCGTGTGCTTTTCGGCGGTATTGGTGATCGCGTGGCCAGCCGAGGACAGATCCTCGCCCACGCCAGCAGCGGTGTTACAGGCGCCCAGTAACGGCGCGAGGCCGGCCAGGACGAGCAGGGCGGCTGCCAGTGAGATGTATTTGCGCACGGTTTATGCTCCTCGATTGCCGTCTAAAAGCGCGAGAAACGACCTCGCTCAAAGACTGGGTCATCAGTCTCGCGCATCAATGCAATATCGCGCAAATCCCGTCCGGTTGACAAGAACGGCGGAAGTCCGTCCTACCGGCTCAGATCTCGGGTCATTTCATCGATACCGTTCACCGTCAGCGGGAACATCCGGCCTTCCATCAGGTCGTTTACCATGGTGATCGACCGCACATGTCCCCAGCTTTGCCGCGGTGTCGGATTCAGCCACGCCGACCGCCGGTAGTGGGACGACAGGCGTTCCAGCCACACGGTCCCGGGTTCGTCGTTGAAGTGCTCGACAGAGCCGCCCTGCATGGTGATTTCATAGGGGCTCATGGCCGCGTCGCCGACGATGATCAACTTGTAGTCCGGCCCATAGGTGCGCAGAACCTGCCACGTCGGGATCGTTTCCTCGAACCGGCGGCGATTGTTCTTCCAGACCGTCTCATAGGGGAAGTTGTGGAAGTAGAAGTATTCCAGGTGCTTGAACTCGGTCCTGGCGGCGGAAAACAGTTCCTCGGTCAGCTTGACGTGGTCGTCCATCGACCCGCCCACATCCAGGAACAGCAGCACCTTCACGGTGTTATGCCGCTCCGGCACCATTTTCAGATCCAGCGTGCCGGCGTTGTTCGCGGTCGATCGGATCGTGTCGGCGATATCCAACTCCGTCGCGGCACCTTGCCTGGCGAACCGCCGCAGCCGACGTAGCGCCATCTTCATGCCACGCGTGCCCAATTCCACGGTATCGTCCAGGTCGCGGTATTCCCGCTTGTCCCACACCTTCACCGCTCGGCGGTGGCGGGATTCCTCCTGCCCGATCCGCACGCCCTCAGGGTTGTAGCCATAGGCGCCGAATGGCGAGGTGCCGGCGGTGCCAATCCACTTCGATCCGCCCTGGTGCCGGCCCTTCTGTTCCTCCAGCAGTTCCTTCAGCCGGTTCATGATGGCATCGAAACCGCCCAGCGCCTTGATCTTCTCCATTTCCTCCGGCGAGAGCATCTTTTCAGCCAGCTTGCGCAGCCACTCCTCCGGGAGGTCTTCGACCTTCACCCCCTCGGGCGGTTCGAGCCCCTTGAAGCAGTGGGCGAACACCCGGTCGAACTTGTCCAGGTGCCGCTCATCCTTCACCAGCGTCGCGCGCGCCAGATAGTAGAAATCCTCGATACTGTATTCCGCCACGCCCGCCTTCATCGCCGCCATCAAGGTCAGATGTTCGGTGATGGACGCCGGCAGCCCGGCCGAACGCAGAGCCAGAACCAGATGCGAGAACATCAGCCCCCCCGGCGTGCCAGGAACGCCAGCCGCTCAAACAGATGCACGTCCTGTTCGTTCTTCAACAGAGCTCCGTACAACGGCGGGATCACGACCTGCTTTTCATTGGTACGCAGCGCCTCTACCGGCAGGTCTTCCACCATCAGCAGTTTCAGCCAGTCCAGCAGTTCGGATGTGGCTGGCTTTTTCTTCAGGCCGGGGACGTCGCGCACCTGGAAAAACACGTTCAGCGCCTCGCGCGCCAGATCCTTGCGGATGTCCGGGTAATGCGCCTGCACGATGCGTTCCATCGTTTCGCGGTCGGGGAAGCGGATATAGTGGAAGAAACAGCGGCGCAGGAACGCGTCGGGCAGTTCCTTTTCGTTGTTCGACGTAATGATCACCACCGGCCGGTGTTTCGCGGCGACGGTCTTACGGGTTTCGTAAACGAAGAACTGCATCCGGTCGAGTTCCAGCAGCAGATCGTTCGGAAACTCGATATCGGCTTTGTCCACTTCGTCGATCAGCACCACGACCTGCTCGTCGGCCTCGAACGCGTCCCACAATTTGCCGCGCACGATGTAGTTGCTAATGTCATGCACCCTGGGATCGCCAAGCTGGCCATCGCGCAGGCGGGACACGGCGTCGTATTCGTAAAGCCCCTGCTGCGCCTTGGTGGTGGATTTCACATGCCATTCGATCAGCGGCAGGCCCAGCGCGGCGGCGACTTCGTGCGCCAGCACGGTTTTGCCGGTCCCCGGCTCCCCTTTCACCAGCAGCGGGCGCTGCAAGGTGACGGCGGCGTTGACCGCCACCTCCAGGTCGCGGGTGGCGATATACTTTTCGGTGCTCTTAAATCCGGCCACAAACGGCTCCCTTGGGTGTGTTGCCCCCAGTTTCGGGGTAACCGAGGCAGACCGCAAGGTTTGCCGTCAGACTTCCAGCCATTCCTGCCGGATTCGGGTGTTCGCGGCCAGATCGCCGGGCGTTCTCTCGAACACGATTTGCCCGTGGCCCATGACGTACAGGCGCCGGGAAATCTTCAGCGCGATCGTCAGCTTCTGTTCCACCAGCAGGATCGAAACGCCCCGGCTGGCGATTTCCGCCAGCAGCACGCCGACCTGTTCCACCAGCAGCGGCGCCAAGCCTTCGGTCGGCTCATCGATCAACACCAGGTCCGGATCGCCCATCAGCGCCCGGCACATCGTCAGCATCTGCTGCTCGCCGCCCGACAGCACGCCGGCCGGATTGTTCTGCCGGGCGGCGAGGTTGGGAAACAGGCGGAAGACGTCGTCGAACGTCCAGCGGCCGAATTTGCCCGCGCGCTTCAACCCGAGTTCCAGGTTCTGCCGCACGGTCAGGGTCGGGAAAACCTGACGGTCCTCCGGCACGTAGCCGATACCGGCCCTGGCGACCAGATCGCTGCGCAGACCTGCCAGTTCGCGGCCCCGGAACTGGACGCTGCCGCGCGGCGGCACCAGGCCCATGATCGCCTTGCAGGCCGTGGACCGCCCGACACCATTGCGACCCAACAACGAGACGATCTCACCCTCGTTCACGTCCAGATTAATGCCATGCAGAATATGGCTTTGCCCGTAATAGGATCAAAACTCGCTGTCCCGA
>JAKBCJ010000396.1 GCA_021807975.1 Pseudomonadota bacterium
CAAGCTGAATATTTCGGCTGGGATTACAAGAAAAAAAGTGCCTTGGTCCACTATACCAACAGTCCAATCCGGGGCACCATACTTATGCGTATTGCTCAAATATCGCCTCTCTTCGAGGCGGTCCCGCCCAAATTGTACGGCGGAACCGAGCGGGTGGTTTATTCGCTGACCGAGGAACTGGTCGCGATGGGCCATGACGTGACCCTGTTCGCCAGCGGCGATTCGGTCACCTCCGCCACGCTCGCGCCGATGCGCGAGCAGGCGCTGCGCCTGGATCCCAGCGTCAAGGACTGGGTCGCCACTTACTATCGTATGGTGGAACTGATCTATCGCCGTAAGGATGAATTCGACGTCCTGCATTTCCATATCGATTACTTCCCGCTGTCGCTGTTCAGCCGCCAGGACGTGCCTTATCTGACGACGATCCACGGCCGTCTGGATGTGCCGGAATTCGTGGAAACCTACGGCACCTATCTGGAATCGCCGTTTGTTTCGATCTCTAACAGCCAGCGCCGGCCGATCCCGAACCTGAACTGGGTGCGGACCGTACTGCACGGCATGCCGGCCAATTTGCTGACGCCGCAGCCGGTGAAACAGGAATACGGCGCATTCCTGGGCCGCATTTCTCCGGAGAAAGGTGTCGATCGGGCGATCCAGATCGCCATGAAGGCCGGCATGAAGATCAAGATCGCGGCCAAGGTCGATAACGCCGACAAGGAATATTACGACACCAAGATCAAGCCGCTGATCCAGGGTAACCCGGACGTGGAATTCATCGGTGAGATCAATGACGCGCAAAAACCCGCCTTTCTGTCCGGTGCGCACGCGCTGATTTTCCCGATCGACTGGCCGGAGCCGTTCGGCCTGGTGATGATCGAAGCCATGGCGTGCGGGACCCCGGTGATCGCGTTCAACAGCGGGTCGGTGCCGGAAGTGATGGACGACGGCGTCACCGGCTTCATCGTCAACAATATCGACGAAGCCGTGGCCGCTGCCGGCAAGATACACACCCTGGATCGTGCCAAGGTCCGCGCCACGTTCGAACGCCGCTGGACATCCCGCCGTATGGCGGAGGATTATGTCGATGTTTACAAAAGCCTGATGCAGCCTGCCCGGGTGCGGGAAGCCGCCCTCGCCTGACCGCGTTGGGCTGCCTATGGCGGCGGCCGCGGGATATGACGCCATACCGGATATCCGCTAAACACAACCGCCGGGCACCAATGTGCTCGGCGTTTTTGTTGGGATTGTTGGATGCGCAGTCAGCTCGGCCTGAATGGCCTGACGTTCTTCACCGCCGCGGTTCAAGCCGGGTTCGGGCCGTTTATCGCTGTGTGGCTTACCCGTGAGGGATGGAGCGCAGCCGATTTGGGCGTGGCGCTGTCGGTTGGCACCTTCGCTGCCCTGGTCGCCCAGTTGCCGGGCGGGATGCTGGTGGATCAGGTACATGGCAAGCGCATCGCCGCCTCCGGCGCCTTGCTGACGATGGCTGTTGCCGCGCTGGCGTTGTGCGTGTCGTCGAAAGCCCCGGTCATTTGGGGGGCTGAAATCCTCCATGCCCTGGCCAGTTCGGTGATGACGCCGGTCATTGCCGCGCTGACGCTGACCGTATGCGGCCATGCGGCGTTCGGTGAACGGCTGGGTCTGAACACCCGCTATGGCGCGCTGGGCAACGCCGCGGCCGCCGCGATCCTGGGGGCCGCGGCGTCTTATGTGTCTCAGCGGTCGGTATTCTTCGTCACCGCGGCCCTGGTGGTACCGGCGATGGTGTCGGTGTGGCTCATCCGCGGCGATCAGACGGTGGAAAAGACCAACGGACATTCGGCGTTGAAGCATCCGAAAGACCGCGAACACTGGCCCTGGCAAATCTTCGCCGAACCGTCGCTGCACATCTTCGCCGTGGCCGCGGTGCTGTTTCAACTGGCCAACGCCCCTCTGCTGCCGTTCGCGCTGAACCAACTGACCCTGCGGCACGACGCGCCGGGGTATCTGGTGTCGGCAACGATTATCGTTCCGCAGGTGATCACGGCGGTGTTCGCGCCATGGGCGGGACGGCTGGCGCAGAGCATCGGACGCCGGCCGGTGCTTATAGCCGGTTTCGCGGCGGTTCCCGCCCGGGCGCTGCTGTTCGCGTTCCTGCCCGGCGCGCTGCCGCTGGCGGTGTTCCAGGCGCTGGATGGTGTCAGCGCGGCGGTGTTCGGGCTGATGCTGCCGCTGATCGCCGCAGATGTCACCAAGCGCACCGGATACCTGAATCTGGCGATCGGATCGCTGGGGCTGGCATCCGGCCTGGGGGCGACGTTCAGCACGGCGATCGCCGGGCTGATCGCACAGGCGTTCGGCATTCGGTCGATGTTCCTGGTGCTCGGCGCGGTTGGCCTGGCCTCGGTGGCGCTGCTGCGGCTGGCGATGCCGGAAACCCGCCCGCCGCGGGCACGGGATGCGCGCGAGGCCCTGCAACCAGCCTGATCCGCCCTTGCGCGTTGGTGCCAGCCAAGGCCAGATAGCGCCCGAAATGCCGCCGAAGGGGGAATCCATGGACCAGGCAGAAGCCAAGCATCTCTTTGAACCGACCGGCGATTTCCAGTGCCTGCACGAGTTCATTCCGGCCGCGCGGGCGAAGCTGTCGGACCACATCTGGGGCTATCTGGTCGGCGCGACGGAAACCGAGACGACGCTGCGGCGTAACCGCCTGGCGCTCGATTCCCTGGCGCTGCGGCCGCGGGTTTGCGTCGATGTGTCGAAGATCGACCTGACCGCCACACTGTTCGGACAAAAGCTGCGGATGCCGGCGATGCTGGCGCCGGTCGGCTCGCTGGAATCGTTTCATCCCGGCGGGGCGGCGACGGCCGGACGGGCGGCCTCGGCGTTCGGGGTGCCGATCATGGTCAGTTCGGTGACCCATCCGGGGCTGGAGGAAGCCGCCGCCGCCGCGCCGGGTCCGAAGATTTTCCAGTTGTATGTGCGCGGCGACAACGCCTGGGTGGATGAGGTCGCGAAGCGGGCGGTGGATGCCGGTTACGATGCGTTCGCCATCACGGTCGATACGGCGGCGTATTCGCGGCGGGAGCGCGATATCGCCGGCCGGTTCGTCAAGCCGTGGCGCGCGGTGGCGACGGGCCAAAGCTATCAGGCCGGGTTCACCTGGGATAACGTCAAGCATTTCAAGGACACGCATGCGATTCCACTGATCCTGAAGGGGATCGCGACCGGTGAGGATGCGGCACTGTGCTGCGAGCATGGGGTGGATGGGGTTTATGTGTCCAACCATGGCGGGCGGCAGTTGGACCATGGGCGGGGATCCATGGACGTGCTGCCGGAGGTTGCGGCGGCGGTGCGCGGGCGGGCCAAGGTGATCGTGGATGGCAGCATTTGCCGTGGCACGGATATCGTGAAGGCCATCGCGCTGGGAGCCGATGCGGTCGCGATGGGGCGGATGTATTGCTACGCACTGGCGGCCGATGGCGATGCCGGGGTGCATAAGATGCTGGAGCTGCTGGAGCACGAGATGGGCGTGGCGATGGCGCTGGCCGGTGCGCGGTGTTTGAACGAACTGCATCCGGGGTATGTGTACCGGGATGCTCCGCAGGTCGCGCAGCCGCATGCCCACAGCGCGTTTCCGCTGTTGCAGACGACCCCGGAATACCGTGGGTAGGATGCCCGGGCGGTAGTTCGATTCCCATGCGGCATCACCGACGCGTGTTCACTTTGGGCGTGACGCGTTTCATGTTGCGGCGCATCGTCAAACCGTGGCCATGACGGATGCAACGGTGTACCGAGCCGTTCGTTGTGGTCCGGCTGACGCATAACCGAGAGGCCCCATGGCACGCAAACCGCCGCATAACCCGCTGGAAGCCGATCCCCATCGCGAGCATCGTATTCGCGAACGCGCCTATCTGATGTGGGAGGCCGAGGGCAAACCGCATGGCCGCGATGTCGAATACTGGGAACGTGCCCGTGAACTGGTGGGCATGGAGGAAAGTGCCGGCAGCGGGCTGTTGCCCAATCCGATGGATGCGGCGCGCGCACCTCGCCAAGCCGATATCGGGGAAGCCGATATCCAGGATAACCTCGGCGAGTTCCCCGGTCTGATGACCGATCAGGGCGATGTCCCGGTTACGGCCGCCCCGAAGCGCAAAACCCGATCCAGAACGAAGAAGACCTCGTAGGATACGCCGCGAATGCGCTGCTTCGGTTGACGCTCGGCCGGTGGCTGAGGGGCGGGCCGATTTAGGCGGCAACTGGCGCCCGCCATCGCGGCGGCGGCACGGCGTTTGGCGGCCAGTCTTCGGGTTCGGGCCGGTGCGGCAGGTGTCCGGGGTCTGAATTTATAGCGTTCCCGGTTGATTGTTCGTCCAGCCAATCCGAATCAGGCACCCGTGGCAGTGGCGGGCGGAGGGTGCCCGGTTGGAGGGACGGCGGTCTCATCGACGTCTCATTTTCCGCTGTATGGGATTCTGGTTCCGGTTCCCGGGGCATTGCTTGCAGCATGGTATTGGCGGCGACGTGACGGGTCCATTCGTCGGTGTC
>JAKBCJ010000033.1 GCA_021807975.1 Pseudomonadota bacterium
CTGCGCGACTTCGTGGTGGTGCTTCTCGATCGGCAGGCCCATTTCGCCCATCGTGGACAGCATTTCCGCACGCAGGTCGCTGTCGCCATCGACCGGGGGAACCGGGAAATAGCCGCCCTTCACGCCCGGACGGTGACCCATGTTGCCTTCCGGATAGTCCTTCATGGAAGACCCGGGACCCTCGACGCTGTCCATCGAGAAGTGACCGAAATTGCCGCCCGTGCCGAACTTCACGCTATCGAAGATGAAGAATTCGGCTTCCGCGCCGATCGACACGCTGTCGCCGATGCCGCTGGACTTCACATAGGCTTCGCACAGCTTCGCCGTCGCACGCGGATCGCGGGCATAGAACTGGCCGGTCGAAGGCTCGATAATATCGCAAAACACGATCATGCTCGGTTTGGCCGAGAACGGATCCATGGTCGCTGTCGCCGGGTCCGGCATCAGGATCATGTCGCTCTCGTTGATTGCCTTCCAGCCGGCGATCGACGAACCGTCGAACATGATCCCGTCACGGAATGCGTCTTCGCCCATCGTGGAGATGTGCTGGGCGGTGTGCTGCCACTTGCCGCGGGGATCGGTGAACCGCAGGTCCACGTACTCCACGGAATTGTCCGCCATCATCTTAAGCACCTTACTGACTTCGGCACTCGGTCCCGATGGTGCTGCTGCTGCCGGCTTCTTCGCCATCCTGATTTTTCCCCGTTAGCTGTCTGAACGCCGCAAATACCCCACCCGTCAGGGGACGGCGGGATACGGCTGGTAAAGGCTCCGCACCACGCGGAACCTTGAAAACCGCCCCCCCTTAACCAAAATCGCGAGGGGCCGGAAGCGGAATTACATTGCTAATCGCGCGGTGTGCCCGGCCCATGCCAATACCGCCCGAAGCGGCGCGGCATGCCCGGCAGACCCTAGATCGCGTCCTCCCCACGTTCGCCCGTGCGAATCCGAATCACCTCCTCGATCGACGAGATAAAAATCTTGCCGTCGCCGATACGCCCGGTACGGGCGGCATTGATGATCGCTTCGACCGCACGCTCCAGCAGCGCGTCGTCACAAATCACCTCGATCTTTACCTTCGGCAGGAAATCGACAACGTATTCCGCACCGCGATACAGCTCGGTGTGACCCTTCTGACGCCCAAACCCCTTGGCTTCCACCACGGTGATGCCTTGCAGTCCAACCTCGTGCAGAGCTTCCTTCACCTCGTCGAGTTTGAACGGCTTGATGACAGCTTCGATCTTTTTCATGTCCATCAAGCCCGGTCTAGCCGGGCCTCCCACAAAGTTCAGACTGCCCGTTTCGCTTCGTATGTCAGCGGCATGAACAGCAACACAGGTTTGCATGTGCCGTGCCAAGCGGCAACGGCGAACATGAATGAACCGGCAACCTTTATCGACAACCGCGGCGGCGGCGCCTGAAGCGGATCGAACCAACCCGATCCGCCGCGGCACAATACCCCGCCTGCCCGGCCCCCAACGCCTGCTTATTGTTTGCACAGACGAAATAGGGGCATTCCGCCTGTTTTTTTTGCACCGGTTGGGAGAAATAGATACGCCGCCCGCCCGGCCGCGCGTGCCCTTTCCAATCCCCCGCGCGGGCGATATTCCCTTTCGTCAGAACGAATCGGGACGGAGTGCCAGCGATGCGCGGGGCGAACACCTATCTGGGGTCAATCGGCACCACCATTTTCACGGTGATGTCGGCTCTCGCCACGGAACACGGGTCGATCAACCTGGGTCAGGGATTCCCCGATACCGAAGGCCCCGCCGATATCGTGCAAGCCGCCGCCGACGCGCTGAAGGACGGCCGTAACCAGTATCCGCCCATGCCCGGCTTGCCGGAACTGCGCAAAGCCGTCGCCGCCGCGAACAGGCGCTTCTACGGCCTGGACATCGACGGGATGACAGAAGTCACCGTCACCTCCGGCGCCACCGAGGCGATCACCGCCTGCCTGATGGCAGTGCTGGACCCGGGCGACGAGGTCGTTCTCATTGAACCGCTCTACGACACCTACGTCCCTGTCGTCCGCATGCTGGGCGCCATCCCCCGCATCGTGCGCCTGACCCCGCCGCACTGGGAACTGCCGCGCGACGCACTGGCCGCGGCGTTCGGACCGAAAACCAAGGCAATCCTGTTCAACTCCCCAATGAACCCGTGCAGCAAGGTGTTCACCGCCGACGAACTGGCCTTCATCGCCGGACTGGTGGAACGCCACGACACCTATGCGATCTGCGACGAAGTGTATGAGCATCTGATTTTCGACGGCCTGAAGCACATCCCGCTGATGACGCTGCCCGGGATGCGGCAGCGGACGATGCGTATCGGCAGCGCCGGCAAGACATTTTCGCTGACCGGCTGGAAGGTCGGCTATGTGACGGCCGGGGCCGCACTGACGCCGCTGGTGCAGAAAGCCCACCAGAACCTGACCTTCACCACCGCACCGAACCTGCAACGCGCGGTCGCGGTCGGGCTGGCCAAGGACGACGCCTATTTCGCCTCCCTCGCCCGCGGCCTGCAGGACCGCCGGGACCTGCTCGCAAGGGGGCTGGCATCGGTTGGGTTTTCGGTACTGCCCAGCCACGGCAGCTATTTCATCACCACCGATTTCGCCCCCCTGGGCTTCAACGGCGATGACGTCGCCTTCTGCCGCCACATCACCGAACAGGCCGGCGTCACCGCAATTCCGGTGTCGGCGTTCTATGACGATCCCGACGCCCCCCGGCATTATGCGCGGTTCGCGTTCTGTAAGCGGCCGGACGTGCTGGAGGAGGCCATCGCCCGGCTGAAACGGCACTTCGGCGGCTGAACCGTTCAGCTCATGCCGCCGCGCGCCGCGACCGGCCACAGGCATTCCACCCGGCCGTTGCGCACACCGACATACCAGTCGAACCGATCAACCGTCGGATCGCAATGGCCCGGGATCAGCCGCAGCTTTTCCCCAACCTTCGGCGCGGCCGTTTCGCTGCCGTATTGCAGCTTGCCGTGCTCGTCGGATGCCCCGGTATAGACGATCCCCGGACGTTGCCAGACGGTTGGAAATCCCGAATCGATCGCCACCGCCTTGTGCCCGGCATCCAGCACCGCCACACCGGTCTGCGCCTGACTCATCACCGACGACAGCACGAACAGCGCATGGCGGAAGGTGCTGACCGGCGCGCCGGTTTCATCCAGGTTGCGGGCATAGTCCGCATCCATGAACACATAGCTGCCAGCCTGCATTTCCGTATAGACGCCGGAATGAGACTCGATCTCGAACGTGCCGGTTCCGGCGCCGCCCACGATCGGACATGCCAGACCCTGCTGGCGAAGCTGCTCGACCGTCCGCCGGGACGCTTCGACCGCGTTGCCAATCAACACCCCGCGCTCCGCCGGCGTGCGCTTGTGCTGCGCGCTGCCGTGATAGGCTTGCAAGCCGCCGAAGATCAGGTGTTTAGAGGCCGCGATCCGTCCCGCCAGCGCCACCGCATCCGGCCCCGGCTGCACACCGCAGCGCCCGGCACCGACATCGATTTCCACCAGCACCGTCATGCGAATGCCGGCATCGGCCGCCGCGGCTTCGATCGCCGCCACCTGCCCGCCATCATCGGCGCAGACCGCGACCGCGGCGATGCGCGACAGCGCGCACAGACGGGCCAGCTTCGCCGCCCCCACGACCTCGTTGCTCACCAGGATGTCCGGGATACCGCCCCAGGCCAGCACCTCGGCCTCCGCGACCTTCTGCACGCAGTTGCCGATCGCCCCGCGCGCCATTTGCAGCTTGGCGATGATGGGGGATTTGTGGGTCTTGGCGTGTGCCCGCAGCTTCACCCCGGTCGGCGCCAGCTTCGCGGCCATCGTGTCGAGATTGAACTCGAACGCATCCAGGTCGATGACCAGCGCGGGGGTATCGATTTCATCTTCGCGCATACCGGGCACGGCGGGCGGATTTTGCAGCATCGGACGTTTCCTTCAAGATCAATCAGTGTCGCGCGTCGCGCCCCGCCCGGCAACCCGCGCGGCAACCCGGTTTCCCATTGCCGCGACATCCCCTAAACTGGCCAGGCAACAAACCCGGGGGAAACTGACCATGTGGGAACCAAGCCAGCGTTATCCTGACCCGAATGTCCAGGTGCTGGATCCAGCCTTCAATGCCCTGCGCCTGCCGCTTGCCTCGGTGGAGCAGATCGCCACCGGATGCCGCTGGTCCGAAGGCCCGGTGTATTTCGGCGACGGGCGCTACGTCCTCTGGAGCGACATCCCCAACGACCGTATCCTCAAATGGGAAGAAGAAACCGGTTCGGTCAGCGTATTCCGCAAAACCTCATGGAATGCCAACGGCAACACCCGCGACCGTCAGGGCCGGCTGGTAACCTGCGAGCATCGCGGCCGCCGGGTTACGCGCACCGAGTATGACGGCAGTATCACCGTGCTGATGGACAGCTTCCAGGGCAAGCGGCTGAACTCGCCCAACGACGTGGTGGTGAAGTCGGACGGGTCGATCTGGTTCACCGATCCGTTGTTCGGCATCAGCGGCTTTTACGAGGGCGAGATGGCCCCGTCGGAAATCCCGGCCGCTGTCTGGCGCATCGACGGGCAAACCGGCGTCGCCACCATGATGGCGGACGACATCGACGGCCCGAACGGTCTGGCATTCTCGCCCGACGAATCGATCCTCTATGTCGTCGCGTCGCGCGCCGAACCGAACCGCCTGATCCGGGCGTTCGACGTGGTCGATGACGGCAGGAAGCTGGCCAACAACCGCGTGTTCATCGATGCCGGCAGCGGATCGCCCGACGGTTTCCGGGTCGATATCCACGGCAACCTGTGGTGCGGCTGGGGCATGGGCACCGCCGATCTGGACGGCGTGCGGGTGTTCGACAAACACGCCACACCCATCGGACACATCGCCCTGCCGGAACGGGCAGCCAATGTGTGCTTCGGCGGCCGGTTCCGCAACCGGCTGTTCATGGCGGCGAGCCACAGCCTTTATGCGCTTTACGTCAATACACAAGGCGCCGCGGGCGGCTGATTTAACGAGTCCGCATCAACACCATGCGATGCAGCGCCCACGCGGCGCCGCATCCGGCCAGCAGGACGGCGCCCCAGACGGCGCCCGACTGCCAGTCCCCGTCGCGCAGCCGCCCCAGCGAAACGCCGGCAAGCTGAGCGGGGTAAATATGAAGCGGCGCCCAAACCAACGCCGAGGCCACGTTCGCGGCGATAAACCGGCGCTGCCGCATGCCCGCCATCCCCGCGACCAGCGGCACGGTGGAGCGCAAAACGGGCACGAACCGGCAGACCGCAACGCTGTACGTGCCATAGCGGGCAAAAAACCGCTCCGCATTGTCCATCAAACCCGGCCGGCTGGCGAACGGCCACAAACAGCGCAGACGCACACTGAAGCGGCGTCCGACCCAGAACGACAGGAAATCGCCGATCACCGCGCCAACGACCGCAAGCGCCAGAAATGGCAGCATCGGCTGCCCGCACATGGCAGCAGCGCCCGCCACCGCCATCAGAACCGGGGTGCCCGGAATCAGAATTCCCAGAACGGCCACCGCCTCGATAATCGCGGCAAGAAACACAGTCCCCAGCGCGACACCCGGATAGAGTGCGACGAGGTTCACAACGCTGTCGATCCAGGACCACATTGGGTTAACCGAAAGCCTCGCATCGAAAAATAACCCCCATTATGGCCGATTACTGCCGCGATGGGAAGCGCCGTTTTCGTGTTACGGTTCGTTACGTCTAAAGTGTGGTTTCAGACGATACACGAAAAAAATTCATTGTGGCTCTTCAGCACGGGATCCGCGCCGCGATTCTTTAAGCCCCCATCTAAAATTTCGTTTATGCGATCCTGCCGAATATGTCCTTCGCATTGCCCGATAGTGGCGCCTTTTCAAGCCATTAGGCCACCTGTCCAGAGTTCAGGTGCCCACAGTTGTTAAAGTTGAGTTACTTGGTTCCTCCATTCGTGACAAACTTCAAGTCTTGGTGACTTGCCGATCTGGCCCGGCCGGTGAATATGCGCCAACGCTGTCGGGGCCTCCGTCGATCGGGAGTTTCACGCGGCTGGTCCGCTTCCGGACGTACAATATCTAAACAGGAGTTCAAACGCATGCGCTTCCGCAGTGCGATACTGGCCACCGCCATGTTGGCCGTCCCCGCCGTGGCCATGGCCCAGCCGTTAACAGGTATGTACATTGGCGCCGGTGCCGGCCTGCATATCCCGGATAGCCCCACGGCTACGTCTTATGGACCCGGATTCGGTACAGGGTCGGTCAACCTCAACCAGGATTACGGGTTCAATTCGAATCTCGCCATCGGTTATGGGCTGGGCAATGGCTTCCGGTTCGAGCTTGAAGGCGACATCATGCGCAGCAATCTCAACCAAATGGGCGGAACGCCGTTCCCAACCGCCAGCTCCGGCGCCGTACGCACCTGGGGCTTCATGGCGAACGCGATCTATGACATGGATGTCGGCCTGCCCTGGATGTTCCCCTATGTCGGCGCCGGCGCCGGCTACCAGTGGACCAGTCTGAACACTGTGAATTCGGCGCAGGTCGGCGGACCGTTCGCATCCAGCTTCAACAGCCAGAGCGGCGCATTCGCCGGCCAGGCGATCGTCGGCGCATCGTTTCCCGTGCGCAGCGTCCCCGGCCTGTCGTTCACCGCGGACTACCGGTTCATGGATATCCTCGGCGGAGAGCGCTTTACCGGCGGTTCGACCGGCGGCGGCGGCATCGAGCCAGCCGTGCTCAAAGGACATAACCAGTACATGAATGACCTGGTGTTCGGCATCCGCTACGCCTTCAACACCCCCCGTCCAGCACCCGCGCCAATGGCACCCACGCCGATCGCGGCCCCGGCCCCGGCGCCCGCCCGTTCCTATCTGGTGTTCTTCGATTGGGACAAAGCGGACCTGACGGATCGGGCCAAGTCGATCGTCAAGGAAGCAGCCGATAATTCCACGCACGTTCAGGTCACCCGGATCGAGGTCAACGGCTACACCGATACCTCTGGCAAACCCACCTATAACCAGGCCCTGTCCATCAAGCGCGCCAAGGCGGTGGCCGGCGAACTGGTCCATGACGGCGTGCCGGAGAGCGCCATTACCGTTCAGGGCTTCGGCGAAACCCATCCGCTGGTGCCGACCGGCGACAATGTGCGGGAGCCGCAGAACCGCCGGGTGGAAATCATCATCCGGTAATTCAGTTCGGCGAGGCGATGACAGGCCGGGGGAGCGATCCTCCGGCCTGTATTCGTTTGGGGTATCGAGTCGCGGCAATCCCCGGATGGCAATAGACCGCGCATCCCGCCAGATTACGGACCATGCAAGACACACACACCATCGACCGGGTCTCAGACGAGCATCTCTGGCACCAGGTCCTGTCGCGCCAGCCCGGCGCGGACTTCCTGTATGCCGTGACGACGATGGGGATTTACTGCCGTCCGGCCTGTCCCTCCCCCCGCCCGCTGCGCCGCAACGCCCGGTTTTTCAGCTCTCCGTCCGAGGCCGAGGCGGCGGGATACCGGGCATGCAAACGCTGCGATCCAAAGGGGGAACGGGCGCGGATCGCGCAGGATGTCGTGCGGGATGCCAGCACCTTTATCGAGACCAGCGACGACATACCCTCGCTGGAAACCCTGGCGAAACGATCCGGCTATTCGCGGTTCCACTTCCTGCGCATGTTCCGGGACCATACCGGCCTGACCCCACGCAGCTATGCCGAGGGCGTACGCGCCCGCCGCCTGCAAGCGGCCCTGGCGAACGGCGGCCGCGTGGCCGATGCCGTCGCCGGCGCCGGTTTCGGCTCCGAAAGCCGTGTGTACGAAAAAACCGCCTCCATCCTCGGCATGACCCCCGGCGCCGCTCGGCGGGGCGGCCAAGGAGAGCAAATCCGCACCGCCTTCGCCGATTGCCCGTTCGGACGCCTGCTGGTGGGAACAACAAATAAAGGCGTGTGCTTCATCGGCTTCGCCGAACCCGACGACTCCCTGATGGGCGACCTCCGCCGCCGCTTTCCCCGGGCCGCGATAACGACGGACGACCCGGCGCTGGCCGGCACGATGCAAACCGTACTGGACTTTCTGCGGGAACCGAAACACGCGCTGGACCTGCCGCTGGACCTGCGAGGCACCGCGTTTCAGCAGCGGGTGTGGCGGACTTTGTGCCAGATTCAGGCCGGCGAAACCCGCACCTATGCCCAACTGGCCCAGATGGTCGGGAACCCCAAGGCAATCCGAGCGGTGGCCCGGTCGTGCGCCACGAACCCCGTGTCGCTGGCCGTGCCGTGCCACCGGGTGGTCGGCAGCGACGGCGGACTGACCGGATACCGCTGGGGCGTGCCGCGGAAAAAGACGCTGCTGGAGCAAGAGCGCAAGCTGGCCGGGGGTTCCTGACGCCCGGGCCTGAAAATGGGTTAGGAACCGCCTGCAAGCCCTATCGGCTCATGAATGGACACCCCCTTTGGAATTGATTTTTTGCGGCTTCGGCGCGCGGCCGGCGCGGAACCTCTCGTCGTGCGCGGTGAGGCACCCCGACGCGGAACCGTTCGAGCCGTTGCGGGCATGGACTGATGATCCGGCGTT
The DNA here is from genome assembly GCA_021807975.1 of Pseudomonadota bacterium. Lineage (GTDB taxonomy): Bacteria > Pseudomonadota > Alphaproteobacteria > Acetobacterales > Acetobacteraceae > Rhodopila. Next base: position 8,575 of record JAKBCJ010000033.1, read on the forward strand.
GCCGGCACTCGCCGGCCGCCGTCCGTTAATACGCACGTATAGCCGGCCAGCATGTGCGGAAAACCTCTTGGGGACGGTTTCCGGATCGTTGATACTTTTCCGACAGGCTTTGCCGTGTGTATTTGCGGCGTCGGACAGCGCATTCCAAGCGTCCGGCGGCGGCTGTCCAGAATCACTCGTTCTCCGGCAAAATTTTTCGCCCGCCACACGCCGGTCGTATCGCAAAACGGTCTAATTGCTTGTCAACTGACTTGGGGTTGTGTAGCTGATCCCCGGTTGCAAATTCGGAGAAGCGCGATGGGCCTGTTTGCCTGGTTTGAAAGGCGTACAGCTAACGCCATCGCGAATGTGTTGGGCTTAGCGTCCATGACTCACGATGGCGCCGATTTGACCAAGATCGAGAAGCTCGCGGCGGCTATCGATTCGGCCAACTATCTCAATACAGAGATGGCAGGGTGCCGCCGCTATGACGATGCCCTCTCCGTCTTAACCGCGGGATTGCAGGCGCGATCCGGTCCGAACGGCCTCATCCTGGAGTTCGGCGTCTATTCTGGCCGCACCATCAATCATATTGCATCACTGAGTGCCGAGAAAATATATGGCTTTGATAGTTTCGAGGGGCTGCCAGAAGATTGGCGACCTGATTTCCGCCAGGGAGCGTTCAAGCGAACCGATCTGCCGCCAGTCGCGTCCAATGTTGAGCTTGTAGTCGGTTGGTTTGATAAAACGCTTCCCGGGTTTCTGTCAGAACATCCAGGCCCTGTCTCTTTCTTACATGTGGATTGTGATCTTTATTCATCCACGAAGACGGTTTTTCATTTCCTTGGCGATAGGATTGTGCCAGGCACCATCATCGTGTTTGACGAATATTTTAACTACATTGGTTGGCGTAATCACGAGTTCAAAGCGTTCTCGGAATTCATCGCCGCATCCGGGTTGAACTACCGCTATATCGGCGTGGTACCATCGCATCAGCAGGTAGCCGTGGTGATCGTTTAGGCTTCTGAGGTGGGCTTTCCCTTCGGTTGTGAGTCAGGAACCGTCCCGTCTGAGGTTTTCTTACAGCCTCATCTCCCGCTGTATTTTCAGGACTACATTCTGCCTTTGTCTGCTGATGCCGCACGGAAGGGCCGCGCGTTCTTTCTCGCCATGAACGCGCATCAGACTCGCTCTCGTTGCAATTAGCCAGTATGAAACCCGGCCCCGACCGAGATGCCCGGAGTATCGTTGTAGTGACCCGACTTGTACCCGCAATCATGGCGATGCTGAGTTTCACCGGCTGCGCGCTGATCGATCAACGGACGTTCTCCCCCGCGCCAGAGGCGAAGGCGCAGCCAGCCCCGAAGCCGGTCCCGGTGGTGGTCGATACCCGCACGCCGCTGGTGACGATCGATTACACGATAATGTCGCCCGACTATGCCGAACTGCTGCATTATGCCGTGGACGCAGCCGAGAAACGCGATGCCGACGTCCAGTTCGACGTGGTGGCCGTGACCGGCGACACAGCGGATGCCGCCATCGCGCAGGGCCGGGCAATCGGTGTAATGAAAGCCATCATGCGCGAACGTGTTCCAGCTGACCGCATTCACCTCGGCCTGCGAACCGACCCGCTGCTGACCGCCGGTCAGGTGCGCGTGTACGTCCGCTAAGGCAGCGCGCCATCACGAACGCCGCCGCATTACGCCGGTTCGGCCTCCCGCTCGGCCATCATCCGCTTAAACGCCGGCCGGGCGTGGCAGGCTTGCAGCCAGGCCCGCACCGCCGGGGCGGCGTCGAACAGCTCCTCCGCCGCCATCGCGTAGCGAACGACCTCCGACACGTTGATATCGGCAACCGTGAACCGGCCGCCAACCAGGAACCCGGTCTTCGCGAGTGCCCCATCCAGCACGGCAATGGGTGCCCGCAAAGCATCGATCGCAGCCCGAGCAATAGCCGGATCGCGTTCGGCGGGCGGTCTGGCGACGAGGTGATACAGAATCTGAATGGACTGCGGTTCGACCTCGGTGACGGCCCAGACCGACCACATGCCCATTTGCCCGTCCTCGGCGATATCGGCCGGACCCAGCACGCCGCCATACCGCTTGGCGAGATACAGATTGATCGCCAGCGACTCGTGCAACACCAGCCCATCGTCGTCGATCGACGGGATATGACCGTTCGGATTGATCTTCAGGAAGGCCGGCGACCGGGTGTGGATCGGGGCGTCGGGCGCATCAGGGTTCGGCAGCCGATAGGCCTGAATCACCTTCACCTGCTCGAACGTCAAACCCATTTCATGCGCCAGCCAGATCGTGCGCGACGCGCGGGACCGATGGACGCCATAGATCGTCAGCATGAATGCGCCTCTGCCTGGTGGTAAAGCAGCCGTCCGCCCTAAGAAGCGGAAGCGGTAGCCCGGGACCGGCGGCGCGGATGCTACGGCACCCGAACCGTCAGCCCCGGTGTCAGATTACGGATCGATCCGTGCGGTTGCCGACCCGGCCACCACTTCCTTGCCGTCCTGGTTGGTGGTGGACAGCGCCAGATCGACGTAGTGCTGGCCGCCTTCCTGACGGACCGCCGTGACGGTCGCCTTGGCGTCCAGCGTGTCGCCCGGCCACACCTGGTTGGTGAACCGCACGCCGAAATTGGTCAGGGTGCCGTCGCCGACATAGTTCGTCAGCATTTTGCCGGTCAGGCCCATCGTCAGCATCCCATGTGCGAACACGCTGGGGTAACCGGCGATCTGAGTCGTATAGACCTCATCGGTATGCAACGGGTTGTAATCGCCCGATGCGCCCGCATACTGCACGATCTGGGTGCGGGACAGATTTTCGACCACGCGTTCGCTATGGGTATCGCCGACCTTCAGGGCGGATGCTTTCAGTGTCATTATCGTTCCTCCCCTTAACCCTGATCCACCGGACGTTCGGTCGTTACCCCGACGCCGCGCGCGGTGATCACCAGTTCGCCGCTCTGGTCGCGGTATTCGGTGATACGCTCCCGGAACGTCAGCTTGCCGGCGCGCTTGCTTTCCTTTTCCCACACCTTGCCGGGCTTGGTTTCCACCGTCAGCACGTCACCGGGGCGGATATGACGATGAAATTCGTAATGCTGCTCAGCATGCAGACCGCCCGAGGAAGACGGCTTTCCGTCGATGCCGGTCGGGCCTTTCGCCGACCCGAACCACTTCTGGCCGGGCTTCGGGCGCAGGAAATAGTCGGGATCGAACTGCGCGACCGCCTGGGCGAAACTGGGCGGTGCGATGATTCCGCCCGCAGCGGTCTCTTTCGCCGCCGCCGCGTCGTGATACACAGGGTTGGTATCGCCCACCGCTCGGGCGAACATCATGATGTGGCTCGCTTCCACGGGAAATGTGATTTTGGCCAAGGGTTCCCTCCGTTTGCTCTTACCCGGACACGTTAGCAGGGTTACGGAAAGAAGAAACAGCCGGGGCCGCGAATGAGGCGCCCGTTACGCCGTCCGGGTATGCGCGCGGCGCTGGATGCCGCGGCAATCCCGACTTTCAGCGGCCCCCGCGCCATGGCCGAATCGGCCGAAGCGATCCGGTTTCTGCGCGCGCCCGGCTGGATGCCGCGCGGCCGGCGAGTTTACGCGGTGGGCGATATCCATGGCTGCCCGGACAAACTGCGGGCGCTGCACGCACTGATCGCGGCGGATTATGCGACCCGGCCGGGAAAGGCCGCGGGGATCGTCTACCTGGGCGACTATATCGACCAGGGACCGGACAGCGCCGGCGTGGTGGAATTGCTGGCCTCCGCACCGTCCGCCACCGGCCTGCCGGCGATTGCCTTGCTGGGCGACCATGAACGCATGCTGCTGGACGCCCTGAGCGGCGACCGGGCAGCGGCGACGGACTGGCTGTGGGCGGGCGGCAAAGCGGCGCTGGCAAGTTGGGGACTGGACCCCGAACTGCCGCGCGAGGAATGGGAAGCCGCACTGCCACCCGCGCATCTGGCATGGCTGCGCGCCCTGAAACTAAGCCATCGCGAAGGCGATTATCTGTTCGTCCATGCCGGCGTCCGGCCGGGAATACCGGCCGGGGAGCAGTCGCGGGACGATCTGGTGACCATGCGGCAGCCGTTTCTGTCCACCGAACAGGATTTAGGCGCGATCGTGGTGCATGGCCATTCGTCGTCGCCGGCGGTGCATATCGGGACCAACCGGATCGGCCTGGATACCGGCGCGGGCATCGGCGGGAAACTGACATGCGCGGTGCTGGAGGACGATCTGGTCGCGCTGCTGGCGGTATAGGCGGACAGGAAACGGCCGACGTCTCGCGGTCATCGCGAAAGCCGCACCCGGTCCCCTGCAAGACCGACGGGGAAGCTGGTGTGTCCGCCCCCTGACCCGAACGGGCACGGGCACATGGAAACGCCGCACCGTTCCTGCACGCCGCGGCCAGCCAGGCCCCGTATCCGCCGAGACCGGCAATGCGCCCGCCCTCCGAGTCTTCGCGGCCCTTAGGCGACGCTCCGAAATGACCGCTTCGATGAACGCTCGGTCGGTGCAATCCTTCATGGCGCGCGATCGCCGCCAGGCGACTCGTTTATTTCGCCTCGTGTCATCAGGCGACGCCCAAAGATTGGCGAATCGCGTTTCCGGCTGCGTGCCGTCACAGGATCGTTCTTGTAAAGTCCCTGATTGGCATACCTTGCTCGATCGTTTCGAGCGATAGCATCGTGTTCGTCAGGCCCCCCGCCGAGGTCCAGCGAAAAGCCCGCGATCTTTCAGCCGGCAACGGGCATCGGCGCACGTCTGCGTGCTAATATTCCTTGCTGTCTCGGCTGCAACTCCGGAGAACCCGGATCGGACAGCGTGCCGCGGCACCTGGCGGTGCGCGACGATACACGGCACGGATGGCCAGGGACGTCCGCCTTCACGCGATAGCCTTTGACCATCGCCTAAGCGGTCGTTCCGCGTCCTTCGCGGTAAAAAAATACTCAGACCCCGCAACAACTATAAAGCCCGGCGGCCGCCTCCGTCCCAGCCTTTACGCTATTTGACATTTTTCCTATATTCATCTAACAATTCGGAATGAAAACCCAACTCCAGACCGCCCTATACACCTCCCGGCACAGGCATACCGCCACCTGATGCACACGCTGATCGCGCTGCTCCCCCCGCCGATCGAGGGCACCCCCGGAAGCCGCCCTAAACAGAAATCACGCCGCGATCGCCAGAATCGCCGCCATCGCCCCGGTCAACGCCAACGAGGCCGAATTAGCCGCCCAATGCATCGCCTCCAGAGCGCAGGCAGAAAACCTGCTCCGCCTGATCCGCCTCCAAGGCGGCGACATCAACCTGATCGTCAGGCTTGGCGCCCAATACGCCACGATGATCCGCGCCTCGCTGTCCGCCCACAATCGCCTGGTCCGCGAACAGCAGCAGCGCCGCAAGCGCGAAACCAGTCACGACGTCGCCGGTCAGGACGAACAGACCCGCCTCATCGCCGCCCAGGCTATGCTCAGCGCCGTCCCCGAGCCCGCCAAACTCGCGCCAGCCTTAAAAATAGATACAAAATATCATGCACCGAAAAACGAGACGTTTCAGAGACACCCGCAGCCCGCCCCCGAACGGTCGCCCGCGTCAAGGCCCACATCGATGCAGCGCTGCGCTCCGCCGGGGCAGACTGGCGCCAATGCGGCCTGACACGCTCGAACAACGCTCACCCTCGCGGCGATCAGCGTAACTTTCCCGCACGCGGTATCGCGTCACAACTGACAACCCCGACGCCATCGTTATACCGAACCTAACCATGCCAGGCCCAACTCAGTGAATCGCGGTCCTCACGGCAGACGGCTGAACGACCGCTTCGATGATTTATGCTTTCGGCTTGGGCGCCTCGACCGGACCTCCCGCCTTCCTCCACGCACCGAACCCGCCCTCGATATGGGCGACGTTCTCCAGCCCCATGTCCTGCGCGGTCTTCGCTGCCAACGCGGAGCGCAACCCCCCGGCACAGAAAAACACAAACCGCTTCTGTTCGGTGAAAATTGGCTTGCCGTATGGGCTTTCCGGGTCGATCCAGAACTCCAGCATCCCGCGCGTGCAGGAAAACGCGCCCGGCATCTTGCCCTCCCGCTCCAGTTCCCGGGGATCGCGCAGATCGACAAACACCACGTCCTCGGCCCCTGCCAAGCCGATCGCGGCTTCGACCGACAGCGTTTCAACTTCGGCATTCGCTTCCGCTACAAGCTGCAAATAACCCTTTTTCAGCGCCATAAGCCCGTCCCCCCCGATAATTGCCATGGGCAGCGACGATAACCTGGAAAGTTTGACCCTGCCATACCGGGACAGCTATTCCGGTTGTGCAAAAGAAAGGGCCAGGCCAATCCCATGGGTATCACCGCGACGATCCAGGTCCTGAAGGAAATCGCCGGACACAGGCTGAACGCCAACCGCAAATGGGCCGCCATCGGCGATTATTTCGCCTGGAATATCGGCCGCCGGCTGCTGGCAGCAGATTACGTGCTGCCGATGGCCAACGATGCGGTTCTTATTCTCTCCAACCGGCAGAATTACGCGACGCTCAGTTACACCTGCGTCCTGTGGGACTTTGAGGAGATGCTGTTTCTGACCCATCTTCTTCGCCCCGGCGATCTGTTCCTGGATATCGGCGCCAATGTCGGCGGCTACACCGTCCTGGCCAGCGCCGTCGCGGGCGCCAATACAATCGCGTTTGAACCCGTTCCATCAACGCACGCCGAACTGGAACGCAACATTCGCGTCAATGCGATTGGCGCATTGGCCGAAGCCCGTCAGCTCGGCTTGGGCGAGAGCGATGCAACCCTTGCGATGACCGCCGATCGCGGCGGGCTGAATCACATGGTCGCCAGCACCTGGGCCGGCGAAACGATCGATGTCCCGGTGCGGCGCCTCGACGATGTTCTGGCGGGCCGGACCTGCCGCCTGATGAAGGTCGACGCGGAGGGATTCGAGATGAATATCTTTCGCGGCGCGCCCGCGACGCTCGCCAACCCCGGGCTGTGCGCCCTGATCGTCGAACTGAACGGATCCGGTCTTCGCTTCGGCCACTCCGACGACAGCGTCCACGCGGAAATCGCGCGGTACGGCTTTCGGCCCCATCAATACGATCCAGTCACCAGACGGCTGACCGAAATCCCAACCTTCAACCGTAACAGCCTGAACACGCTTTATGTGCGGAACGCAGCCGATGCGATGCAATGGACCTCCGCTGGCCCAAAAATCCGCGTGCGGGGCGCCGAATTCTAGCATCCCGGCAACCGCATGAAACCTGTGCGCTTCCCTATTCCCCTGTCCCGGCGCTAAACCGCCCGCATGTCCCTGCTTGTCATTTCCGGCGCCGTCATCCGCATGGGCGGCCGCGTGCTGCTGAACGAAGCCGACCTGACGATCGACCCCGGCCGTCGTATCGGGCTGGTCGGTCGCAACGGCGCCGGGAAATCCACCCTGCTGAAAGCCATCGCCGGGGAACTCGCGCTGGACGGCGGCGACATACGTCTGTCCTCCCGAGCCCGGATGGCGACCGTGCGCCAGGAAGCGCCCGAGGGGCCGATGTCGCTGCTGGAAACCGTGCTGCAAGGCGACCCGGAGCGGCTGGCCCTGCTGGCCGAAACCGAAACCGCCGAACCGCACCGGCTGGCCGAAATTCACGACCGGCTGGTCACCATCGGCGCCGACTCCGCCCCCGCCCGGGCGGCAACCATCCTGGCGGGCCTGGGCTTCGACGAAGCGGCGCAGGCGCGCCCGGTGGCGGAGTTCTCCGGCGGCTGGCGCATGCGCGTGGCGCTGGCGACCGCCCTGTTCGCCAACCCGGACCTGCTGCTGCTGGACGAGCCGACCAACCACCTGGACCTGGAAGCGACGATGTGGCTGGAAAGCTGGCTCGCCCGCTTTCCCGGCGCGGCGCTGGTGGTCTCCCACGATCGCGGCCTGCTGGATCGCGCGGTGCAGGCCATCGCCCATCTGGATAAGGGCAAGATTTCGCTGACACCCGGGGGGTTCGACGAATTCGTCCGCATCCGCACCGAACGCGCCATGCAGCAAACCCGCGCGGCGGAACGCGTGGCGGTGGAGCGGGCGCATATCCAATCGTTCATCGACAGATTCCGGGCGAAGGCCACCAAGGCCCGCCAGGCGCAGGCCCGCATCAAGGCGCTCGCCCGGCTGCCGCAAATCGATTCGGTGGTGGAGGACGCGCCAACGCACTTCAACTTCCCCGAACCGCAGCGCCTCGCCCCGCCGATCCTGGCTCTGGACCGGGTCGATATCGGCTACGGCACCACCCGCATCCTGAAGAATGTCAACCTGACGGTCGATATGGACGACCGGATCGCTCTGCTGGGGGCCAACGGCAACGGCAAATCCACCCTGGCGAAACTGCTGGCCGGGCGCCTGGAACAACTTGGCGGAGAAGTGCGCCGGGGGCCGAAACTGAAGGTCGGTTACTTCGCCCAGCACCAGACCGAGGAACTGGCGCTGTCGGAAAATCCGATCGACCACATGGCCCGCGCAATCCCCAACGCCCCCCCCCCCAAGCTGCGCGCGCAGTTGGCGCGGTTCGGGCTGGATGCGGATCGCGCGGAAACCCCCATCTCCAACCTGTCCGGCGGCGAGAAGGCCCGCTTGCTGCTGGCGCTCGCCACACGCGACGCCCCCCAGCTTCTGATCCTGGACGAACCGACGAACCATCTGGACATCGACGCCCGCGACGCGCTGGTGAAAGCCCTGTCGGACTTTCAGGGCGCGGTGCTGCTGATCACCCACGACCCGAATCTGGTCGAACTGGTGGCGGATCGCCTGTGGCTGGTAGGCGATGGAACAGTAAAGCCGTTCGACGGCGACCTGGACGATTACCGAACCCTGCTGGTCGAACGCGCCCGCCCCGCCGCGAAAGCCGGCACCGTCACCCGCAAAGATGACCGGCGGGAACGCGCCGAGGCCCGGGCTGCCCTGGCGCCGATTCGCAAGAAGGCCCGGGACGCCGAAAAGCGTATCGCGCTGCTGGCGGCGGAACGCGCAAAAATAGAGGCCAAACTGGCCGATCCGGCGATCTATTCACCCGGCCGGAGCAGCGAGGTGACCGCAGCAAACACTCGCCTGGCAGCCATTGCCAAGGAATCCGCCGCCGCCGAGGAGGCCTGGCTGATGGCAGAGGAGGAACTGGAAGCGGCTTCGTAGCCACCGGTTACTTCCCGCGCCAATTATTTCATATGGCCGGTTATTTCATATGGAACCAGCGCCTGCGACGTCCTATCCGGCCGAAACCGAGATGAACCGTAGAAGCTCTTGATGAGACATAGGTTTTTCCAGGACTGTCATTACACCCAGGCTGATTGCCTGACGCTCGATCTCAGCGTCGTGAACGCCTGTTATCAGTAGAGCCGGAATATGCACACCTTGCCGGGACAGCCGCTCGATCGTCTCGATGCCGGTCATCCGCGGCATATTCTGGTCGATGACCAAACAGGCAAGACGTTCGAACCGGGCGTTCGACAGGAAATCCATACCTGATCGGTAGGTTTCGACCTGATAGCCCATGGTTTCAAGAAGTCCGCCCAGGACGTCGCCCACATCGTTGTCGTCATCGATAACCGCCACGATGCCTGCATTACCCTTGTCCATGAATGCGTTCCCCCTCAGTCAACAACGCCGCAGCGACATTGTTTGATCCAGGTGCGATCCTAGCCGCCCCGCATAAACGGAATAAGCCATAAAGGGGATGATCACTTGCTATTGTAAGATTTGCGCAGTTGCTGTACATAGAGCGTCGGCGTCGATTCAGTCAGATTAACACAGAATTTAGAATTCTTCTGATAGCGTGTTCCTGGCCATTGCGCTAACCGCATGAAAATATGCCTTTATGGCATGCATCCATGGATGTGCCGAACGAGTGACAACCACCCCGCACCGCTTAATTTATGATCCGGCCTGCGTCCAGGCCGCGGGATGGATCGTTATCGGCTCGGCGTTTCCAACCACCAGGTGATAACACTTGTCTGAAAATGTGAAGCTTCGACTGGACCAACACTCCGGCGGCACCCAGTCCGACCGATTGGCTCGCGGGACGGATCAAGCGGCCCCTACCGACTCCGAGCCGATCGATGAAGCCGAATCGCAAATGCGAAAGGCCCTCGGGCTTCTCGGCGAGGGCGCCCGGCACAGACAGGACCATCAACCAGACCGGATGGACCAGCCAAACCGCATGATGGGCGACCGTTTCAATGGCGGGCTCCATCGCCGCCGCTTCGTGCAGGATGGCGATATACCCGTCACAGTCCTGCGCCGCGAACCCGCGCATGAAGTGCCCGTCCACCGCGGCGCCGCGCCGTCCGCACTGCCCACCAGCAGCCGCCTACAACGCACCGAAGCCGCGCTGGCAGCCGAAACCGCCGCGCGGGAAAAGGCCGAACGC
>JAKBCJ010000397.1 GCA_021807975.1 Pseudomonadota bacterium
CAAACTCAAGCAGTTCCGAGCCATTGCGACCCGTTACGATGAAACAGCGCGGAACTTCCTCGGCGCCGTGCACCTCGCGGCCGTGGCGATTTGGCTCAATTGACGACAGGCCCTAGATGGAATTGCCGGGTCAGATCTCAACAAAAATCAACGACAAGACTTGTGCCGACCGTTAAAAGTCGGAATCAGGTTCGCCCCGTAACGCGCCAGAGGGATAACACCGATCGACCGACCAGCAGATACCGTCCGGAAGGCCGACCGTCGCCAGAATGGGCGGTTGACCCGCCCACACGTTCCGACGGTTAGACCGGGTCCCACCCAAACACCTCGCCGGAGCGATCCAGCGGCATGAAAGCCGCCTTCATCGCCGGAATGCAATGTTCAGCGATGGTTTCCGGCGTCCAGCCCTCGGCGCGATGGATAATCCGCGTCGGGCGTGGCGAGCTGAACAGAATCATCTCGTTCATCCGGCAACCGAATACCTGCCCGGTCACGCCCTTGGATGCATCAGACGACAGGTACACCGCCATCGGCGCATTTTTCTCCGGCGTCATCTGCTGAATCTTCGCCACTCGGGCCTGCTGCTCCGGCGTGGAAGCGGGGATCGAGGAGGTCATACGGCTCCATGCGAACGGCGCGATGCAGTTTGAACGGACGTTATATCGCTGCATATCCAGCGCGATCGACTTTGACAGCGCCGTCATGCCCAGCTTCGCTGCGGCATAGTTCGCCTGGCCGAAATTGCCGATCAGGCCGGACGTGCTGCTCATATGCACGAACGTGCCGCTTTCCTGCTTGCGGTAGTGTTCAGCCGCCGCGCGTGACACAAAAAACGACCCGTTCAGGTGGACGTTAATCACCGACAACCAATCGTCTTCCGTCATCTTGTGGAAGATCACGTCGCGCAGGATGCCGGCGTTGTTCACCACGGCGTCGATCCGGCCGAAATGGTCCATCGCGGCCTGCACGATCTTCTGTGCCGAACCCCAGGTCGCCACCGACTCAAGACAGATTTCGGCGGCGCCGCCCTTTTGCTCGATCAGTTGCTTGGTCTGTTGAGCGGGGCTGGAGGACCCACCCTCGCCGGTCAGCGATGCGCCGATATCGGCGACGATCACCTTGGCGCCTGCGTCCGCCATCATCAGCGCGATCTCACGCCCGATCCCGCCGCCAGCCCCGGTTACCACCGCGACTTTACCGTCCATCATTCCCGACATCGTATTCCTCCTGGATGCGAATGCACGCGAACCTAAGCGGGTCGGCGTAACTTGTGAACCCACCGTCGCACGTTAACGATTCCACACTGGACGTTGGGCACTTTCATAAGCCACAAACACGATTACGTAACTTGCTCGCATTATCCCGATCCGTATGTCGTAGTCGGGGTTAGTCATGCGCCCCGGGTCGATCCGCGGCGTCGAAGGGAACACTAGGTATGAATCTCCGCGCTCGGCATTGGCGTTTCGGTCTGCTCATTGGAACCGCCTTCGTGGCTGGCGCGACTCTCGGCCCGGTACTCGGCACGGCGCTGGCTCAGGACAGCAGCCACGCAAACATGTACCGGATGCTGAACATCTTCGGCGATGTCATGCAGCGTGTCCGCGCCGAGTATGTCGATCCCGTTGACGATAAGGAACTGATCGAAAATGCGATCAACGGCGCCCTGACCGGCCTCGATCCGCACAGCTCCTATATGAATGCTAAAGCGTTTAAGGATATGCAGATCCAGACCAAGGGCGAATTCGGTGGCCTAGGGATCGAGGTCAGCGAGGATAAAGGCTTGATCAAGGTCGTCTCCCCGATCGACGACACACCCGCCGCCAGGGCAGGTATCAAGCCGGGCGATATCATTACGGCACTGGACGGCAAAACCCTGATTGGCCTTTCGCTCAACGACGCAGTGGATAAAATGCGCGGCCCGCCGAACTCCAAGATCGTGCTGACGATCAAGCGTGCGAACATTGATAAGCCGCTGGAAGTACCGCTAATCCGCGAGATCATCAAGATCCAAGTGGTGAAATCCCGGATCGAGCCGAACGACATAGGCTACGTGCGCCTGTCGCAGTTCACCGAGCAGGCCGATTCAGGCATCAAGGCCGCGATCAAGAGCATGAAAATCAAGAACGGCGGCAAATTGCGCGGCCTGATTCTGGATCTGCGAAATGATCCCGGCGGCCTGCTGGACCAGGCGGTAGCTGTATCTTCCGACTTCATAGATCAAGGCGAAATTGTCTCGACCCGCGCACGCCACCCCGAGGACAGCCAGCGATGGGATGCCAAGGGCGACGATATCCTGCGCGGCGCGCCGTTGGTCGTTTTGACGAACGGCGGCTCGGCATCGGCGTCCGAAATAGTGGCGGGAGCGTTGCAGGACCACCGCCGCGCGGTCATTTTGGGAACTCGCAGCTTTGGCAAGGGGTCGGTACAGACCGTTATTCCGCTACCCGGCAACGGTGCTATGCGCCTAACCACGGCGCGTTACTATACCCCGTCCGGCCGGTCGATCCAGGGCCTGGGCATCACTCCGGATGTGCCGGTGGAAGAAAGCCGCGAAGGTCACCAGTCCTTTGGCGGTGAACACGAAGCCGACTACAGCAAGGCCCTGACCAACCAGGGCGGCACCGGGTCTCAGGCACTGCCGCCGCGCAGCGATCTGCCTGCCATCGTTAAGCAAATCCCCGACAAGCCGCCGGAGGGCTTCCCCAAGTTCGATCCGGAGAAGCCGGACGCAACGGACTTCCAATTGCAACAGGGTCTCGTGCTGGTGCAGGCGATGGCGGCGCAAAAGAGCGCGTCCGCGAACTGACCACCACGGCGGTGATCGGTTCGTCCACCAGCCCGCGGCGGGTCTCGCGGCTGCTCCCGGTTCGGGGGTTGTTGAATAGCTGGCGGGGCTTGGGCCGCTTTTGGGCGGCGATCTTGTTTCTGGGAGGGGGCGCCGGTCTGATTGTTCAGATTGCCGGTCCGCCGCCCCTGCCCGGTCGGCCTCCGCGGGCGGCGCCGAGCACCCACACCCTCGCTCCGCCCGCCGAAATCCGCTCGGTTCAGCCCAAATCCGATGCGACCCGGCCACCGCTTCGGCCTGGACGGCCAGCACCCGGCCCCGTCGCTGATCCCGACCCATCCTTGATGGAGCCCTACCCAAACGACGCAGCACTCCATCTGCCGCGCATCTCTGCCGACGGCAGAGCACCGATGGAGGTTTACGCCGCCGGATTCGACCCATCCAACCTGCGGCCCCGCGTCGGTCTGCTGATTGCCGGCATCGGTATGAACGCGGCGGACAGCATGGCCGCGATCAAAATCCTGCCGGGGGGCATATCACTCGCGGTTTCCCCCTATGCCGGCGACGTGACCGGGCTTCTCGCCGTCGCGCGGTTGAACGAGCATGAATATCTGCTGTCTTTGCCAATGGAACCGCAGGGCTTCCCGCTGAACGATCCGGACAACCGGATTGCGCTGATGACATCGTTGTCCCCGGCGGACAACCTGCAGCGTCTGCATGCGGCGCTGGCACGACTGACCGGATACGTGGGGGTCACTAACGCCTATGGGCCGATGCGGGGGGAACGTCTGTCCGGGATGGCCGCGCAATTCGACACGGTGCTGGAGGATGTCGCCCATCGCGGCCTGCTGTTCGCCGATGCCCGAACCGGGCAGCCGCCTCTGCCGCATTTATGGAGCCGCTCGGTCGATATCGTCCTGGACGACGGTAACATCGATGCCGGTGTGTTGGACCGGCGACTGAATGCGCTGACCCATCTGGCGCTGGACAAGGGCTCGGCGTTGGGCCTTGTCCTGCTGCCGCGACCGGTCGCGCTGGACCGGGTCGCTGCCTGGACCAACACGCTGGCTGCGAAAGGCGTTACCCTGGTGCCGGTCAGCGCGTTGATGCTGTCCGCGCCGCAGCAGGAATCGGAGAAATGAGCGACCTCCCTTACCGGCCCAACGTCGGCGCCGTTCTGTTCAATCGCCAGGGACTGGTTCTGGTGGCCCGCCGAGCCGATATGCCCAACGCCGAGGGGCCGACTGGCGGCTGGCAGCTTCCGCAGGGCGGGATCGACGAAGGCGAGGACCCGAGGATCGCCGTCTTCCGCGAGTTAGAAGAAGAAATCGGCACCGCCAAGGCAGAGATCGTTGGCGAACATCCGGACTGGCTGACCTACGACTTACCCCTGCACCTGTTGGGCATCTCATGGACAGGCCGTTATCGCGGCCAGCGCCAGCGTTGGTTTGCCTTGCGCTTCATCGGCCAGGACAGCGACATCCGGCTGGACCTCGACCCATATCCGGAATTCGACGCTTGGCGCTGGACCCCATTGCCGGACCTGCCCGCGCTGGCCGTTCCGTTCAAGCGCCCGATTTACGAGGTGCTGGCTACATCTTTCGCCTGCTTCGCAACCGAGACAACGACGTAATACAGACCCGCCGAAAGACCGGTCACGCCACGTTAAGGAGGGTCGGCTGAAAGTTGTCTTTGGCAATTGACCGTTCATCCTA
>JAKBCJ010000034.1 GCA_021807975.1 Pseudomonadota bacterium
TCCCGGGGCAGTGAAGCTGCCCGTCAGGCCGGTCGCACCGCTGGCCCCTTGTCCGTTAAGCCAATCGACCGTGAAGCCGGCCTGAGTCACCCCCCAGATCGTCGCGGTATCGCCCGGGTGAAAGCCGGCGATGGTGGACCAGATCGCCGCGGCCGGGTGGCGGTCGTCAACGAAGAACGTGTCTGCCCCCGATCCGCCGGTCAGAAAATTGCTGCCGGTCGATCCGTCCAGCACGTTGGAGCCCCCAGCACCGCTGACGTCGATCGCATCGTTGCCGGCGCCGGTATGGATGAAGGAATTCGCGGCGAACGACGTGACATTCGTGTCGTCCGTTCCGGTCAGCAACAATTCATGCGTCAGCCCGGCGACCGGCCCGGTATAGGCCACGCCGTCATCGACACCAGCCTGACCCGAGGGCTCATTGACAATCAGGAACTGACTGGGGGTCACTGCCGGGTTGATGGAATAGCCAAGGGCGCCCAGCAATGTCCTGTCTGGCGGGGTTATGATGCCGGCGACGCCTGGATTCGTCACGTAATCGAACGAATCGCCGTTGGCCGCGGCGGCCCAGTCGGCGCTGTCGCCATTCGGTATGCCATTAAACTGATCAAGGCTGGTCATGCCGCCGTCAACCGAAAAATATCCGCCGGTATTGGGGGGCGCATAGACGCCCGGCGCACTGTAGTTCACCAGTTCCAGCGGACCATCGCCATTGATGCGGCCCAGCGCGTGGGTAATTTCGTGTTCGGCGATGCCGATAAACGCCAGCAGCCCCGAAGCCGATTGATCGTTCGGATTGAAACTATAATTGAACCCGGCACCAAACCCGATGTTGCCGTCCACCCCGGGGCCGGCCGCGGGCAACATACCCCACGCTTTCTCCTGCGCAGGTGAGATATAATAGCTGGCAATTTGCGCTGGCGCGACGGATGGAAGGGCCGCCAGCAGCGGTTGCGCCGCCGGATCCGTCACATGCGCCCGCAACGCCGCTGCGACGGCGGGATAGGATATCGTTGTCCCGGCCAGCGGACCACCCTCTGCCACATCGCCCGCCGACAGCGGCACGCCGCCAACCTCATTCCAGCCAACCTGAATTGTTACCGTAATGGGATTTACGATCAGCGTATCCAGCACGCCGGCCGCATAGGCCAACGCGCCGGTAAACCCCGCGGGTGCGGAGGAAACGCTGGAATCGTAGATAAAATCGATCTGCATATCATTTCCATACAGCTATGAGCCGAACCGCATTTGTCCGTCTCATGACCGTGAAATGCGACACACGATAGCGTGTACGGCAGAGGCTCCCGCAGCTATCTGGCGATCGGAACCCCAGCCTCCGTCAGCGCGGCGGCCTGCCGTTCCGCCAGTGCCGCCTCGTTGAAATCGGCGATCAAATCCTGAAACAACCGGCACCAGTTCAGTTCGGCTCTCAGTCGCAGGAACACCCCGCCGAGGCCGATGGCGGACCGGTCCATCAGCACGAATTCGCGCGGCGGCATAACCCCGCCAGTGCGCTTCAGGCCGGCATGCACGCGTTCGGCAACGTCCCGGCCAAACGTCACGTCGTCGTCTTCCTGAATACGGCGCACACGATCCTGGGTCAGCGGTTCGTACAAAAACCGGGCCCACATATTCAATACTTCCATTTTCTCCCGGGTCAGGCCGGTGAAGCCCCAGGCAGCGTAGGCTCGGTACGCCCGTTCGTCGTCATTATCCCGCACCGCTTCGTACAGTTCGATTACGCCCGAAACGAAATGAGCGTCGAACACCCGGATGGCACCGAAATCCAGCAGATTCACCGACCCGTCGGGACGCACCTGATAATTGCCCAGATGTGGATCCCCATGTATCACCCCGTACCGGTAAAACGGAACATACCATGCTCGGAACAATGCTTCTGCGATACGATTTCGTTCGTCCTGCGACGGATCCTCCGCCAGACGCTGCATCAGCGGCCGCCCATCCAGCCACGTCATGGTCAGCAGGCGTTTGGTACTGAACGCGGCGATCGGCACCGGCACATGCACGCCCGGCTGATCCTTCAGCATCAGCCCATACAGCCGCATTTGCGCGGCCTCCCGCAGATAATCCAGCTCCTCTCGCAAACGCTCCCGCAGTTCCTTGTAAATTTCGTCCTGCTGGATGGCATTATCCATCCGGTGATACAGCGCCATCGCCAGCTTCAACTGCCGCAAATCAGCTTCCACCGTGCTAGGCATGTCGGGGTATTGCAGCTTGCACGCCACATCGGTGCCGTCCGGCAGCCGGGCACGATGCACCTGCCCCAGACTGGCGGCGGCCGACGCCTCCTGATTGAACGACGCAAACTTCGACTGCCAGTTGGCGCCGAGTTCACTGGCCATCCGCCGCCGTACGAAATTCCAGCCCATCGGCGGCGCATTGGCCTGAAGCTGAGCGAGTTCGGCGGCATATTCCGCCGGCAAGGCATCCGGCACGGTGGACAGGAACTGCGCGACCTTCATCAGCGGCCCTTTCAGACCGCCCAGAATGGTTTTCAAATCCTCGGCGTGCGCCGCGCGGTCGGTTTTGATCCCGAACACACGCTCACCGGCCACCCGCGCGGCAATTCCCCCGACGGCACCGGAGGTGCGGGCAAAGCGGCGGACCTCGCCGAAGAAATTGCTACCGGACATCGCGGCGCCACGGGTGCGAGTCTGGTATCGTCATCTGCATGTTCTCATTCGGACTGGCCATCGATCTTCATATTTGCGATATGCCGCCAAATGCAAGCGACGGCGGGCCAAAGACCCGCCATGCGGCTGGCCAGCCCGGTCTGTTAGCTGGTCTTCCTCTCCAGCGCCTCCGTCAGCCGCTGCGGATCCACTTCTATTTTCACCCCTGCCCGTTCGGTTTGCAGCACCATGATGGACCGGGAATCCCGATTGCCCCAGCCGCGGTTGAGACCCTCCGCCAGATCCGCCAGCGCCAGGTTGGACAGCCGCATCGGCACGTTCAGCTCTCGTCCGAGGGCGGTGGCCAGGGAGACATCTTTATGCGCCAAACGCAAGGCGAAGGCGGCAGGTTCGTATTTGCCGGGCAGGAACTGGTCGGCCATCGACTCGAACGCGCCGCGCCGGCCGATGGCGCCCTGGCGCACCGCTTCCCAGATCGCCAGTGGTTCGATACCGGCCTTCACGCCCATGCTGAACACTTCCGCCGCAGCCGCCGTGGCGATGTAGCCATAGCAGTTGTGCACCAGCTTCGCGACGGACCCAGCCCCGATCGGCCCGATGTATTGCGCCGCATCGCCGATCGTATCCAGCACCGGCTTCCATGTGTCGAACACCGCCTGGTCGCCGCCGCACCAGATTGCCAGCTTGCCGCTGGCCGCGCCGCGCGGTCCGCCGCTGACCGGGGCGTCAAACAGGAACGCGCCCTTCTTTTCGTAATCGGCATGCGCCTTGCGCACGGTGGTGGGGGAATTCGTCGTCAGGTCGAAATACGCCGCGCCGGGCCGGATCGCCGACAGCAGGCCGGTGTCGCCATACGATACCGCGTCGAATTCCGCCGGGCCGGGCAGCGAGGTGAAAATCACATCGCATTGGGCCGCCACCGCCGCCGGGCTGTCCGCCCAGACCGCCCCGTTTTTGATATGCCCGGCAGCCGCCTCTCGGCGGACATCGTGAACCACGACCGTATGGCCGTCTTTCCGCACACCTTTTTGCAGGTTCGCGGCCATGCTGGCACCCATGGTGCCAAGCCCGATAAAGCCCGCTTTCATCCGTCTTCCCCCGAACAGAATGCTTACGGCCAAAATTCTTATGGATTAGCCTCAAAAATCTCACGCGCGATATTCGCCGCCGACATCGACGCCGGCCACCCGGCATAGAATGCGACATGGGTGATCATTTCCGAAATCTCGGTCTTGGTCAGGCCGTTATCCAGCGCCCGCTGCAAATGGCCGCGGAGCTGTTCCGGGCGGTATGTCGCCGTCAGCACGGCGCACACGATCAGGCTGCGGTCGCGCTTGGACAGTTCGGGGCGTTCCCAGATATCGCCGAACAGAACCTTCTCGGTCACTTCGATCATCTTGGGAACGGTGTTACGGACGGCGTCGCGGGATGCCGACGCAGGCGCTTTTGCCATGATTTCCTCCGGCCGGTTGAATCAGCGTGCATTGCACACCAACCCGCTTTCGCTGTCCAATCCGCCCCAGCGGAAAGGGATTGCAAGATGACCGAAAGCGGCAAGGTGGCGGTCGTTACCGGCAGTGCGTTGAATATCGGCCGAGCGATAGCGGTGCATTTGGGACGGGAGGGGTTTCGGGTGCTGGTGACTGCGCGCCATTCCGCACAAGACGCCGCCGAAACCGCCAGACTGGTCACGGATGCGGGCGCTTCGGCGGCGGTCCATATGGCCGACATCAGCGACCCGGCGCAGGCCAGGGGGCTGATAGAAGCGGCGGTTTCGCATTTCGGGCGGCTGGATGTGCTGGTGAACAATGCCTCGATCCGCCGCCAGACCAAATTCGCCGACATGACGCCGGGCGAATGGCGGGAGATCATGGCCGCCACGCTGGACGGGGCGTTCTACTGCGCCCACGCCGCCGCCCCGCACATCGCAGCGGCCGGGGGCGGCGCGATCGTCAACCTTGGCGGCATTTCCGCCCATGTCGGCGCCGTCGGGCGGGTGCATGCGGTCACCGCCAAGGCCGGCATGGTGGGTCTGACCAGGGCGCTGGCCAAGGAACTGGCCGGCGACAACATCACGGTCAACATCGTCGTCCCTGGTTCGATCGAAACCATCCGCGGCGCCGCCGCCGGCGGCAACCACGGACGTTCGGTGTTGCCGGATGCCCTGATGGGGCGGCGCGGGCACCCGGACGAAATCGCCGCGATGGTGCGGTTTCTGTGTTCGGATGAGGCGCGGTACGTCACCGGCCAAACCATTCACGTCAACGGCGGCGCCTTCATGCCGTAAATCCGGCGGCTACGGCATGAAGGCGGTGCTGCCGCCATCGACGACGATTTCGGTCGCGGTGATGAATCGTGCCTCGTCCGACACCAGAAACAGCACGGCATGGGCCACGTCCATGGAATCGCCCATGTGGCCCATCGGCACGGCTTCGTTGCGCGCATCGATCAGCTTTTGCGGGTCGTTGCCGCCGACGGTGCGGGCCAGCCGGTATTCCACCAGCGGCGTGTGCATCAGGCCCGGCACCACCGTGTTCACGCGGATGCCTTTTTTGGCATAGGTCCCGGCGACCGACCTGGATAACTGGATCACCCCGGCCTTGGACGCGCTGTAGCCGACATGGGACCGCCCGCTGCGAAAATCGTTTCGCATCCCGGCTACCGAGGCGATGTTCACGATCGCGCCCCTGCCCTGCTCCGCCATGACCGGCAGCACGTATTTGCAGCCCAGAAAGGCGGTTTTCAGATTGAAGTCGATCTGACGGTCCCAGACTTCCTCCGACATGGAAACGGGGTCGCCGGGCGCGGAACCGCCGACATTGTTCACCAGTATGTCGATGCGCTTGAAGCGATCGACGCAGGCCTGAACCATCTCCTGGACATCGGCCGCCACCATCATGTCGCATCGATGGATCGCGCAGGTGCCGCCCTCGGCTTCGATGATCGCCTTGGTTTCGGCCATTGCCTCTTCGTTGATATCCAGCAGAAAAACCGCCGCGCCCTGGCGCGCCAGCAGCACCGCCGCGGCCTTGCCGTTACCCCAGATTTTGCTGCCCGCGGGCCCGACGGACCCTGCGCCGGCGACGATCGCCACCTTTCCTGTCAATTTCAGCATGGTCATGTTCCTCCGATCACGGAGCGTGGATAAACCGGCTTGCATCCAATGGCCAATGGGGCGGCTGCCGGAGGTGGCTTCCGGCGGCCCCGCCCGATCCGCGGCGAACGCATGGGTGCTATGCGTTGTATTCCAATGGACATATCGAAAGGTGCGCGTTTAAGAAACGTTAACACGCTGTTTATCCGGCGGCGGCCGATTTCAAATCGAAGGAAAGTGGATTGAACCCTCGTAACTATGCCGGCATGGTCTTCTGTGCCGTTCTTTCGTGTGCCGGATTGCCCGCCTATGCCCTGGACGGCGCCGCCCCGGTGCCGATCGACGGCGGCCCGCTGGGTCCATTGAATTTTTCCGCCGCCGGCGATGGTTATTTTTTTGGGCAAACAGGATCCTCCGCGAATCCACACACAAGCGTTGTCGGGGGCCAGCCGACGGGTGCCGCGGTCGATGCCTGGATGTTGGAACTGCATAAGATATCCGGTCTGGTGCAGTTCACGGTGCAGCTGGCGGAATTCCAGAACATCAATCTTGGCGCGAACCGGCCTCAGGACGTGAACGGTCAGCGATTTACAACGGGCGCGGTTCGAACCGCATACGTAACCCTTGCTCCGGCCGGTGATTTCAAGATTTCGCTCGGGCAGTTTCCCTCGGTCGAAGGCTACGAATCAGTGTTCGCCTTCAACAACCCCGTTGGCCTCAGAACGGTGATCGCGGCGGTTGAAAACAGCAACAGTCGCGGGGTGCAACTGGACTACAACCATGGGCCGCTCGCCGCGACGGTGTTGTTCGGCGATGGTTACGATACCGGCGTATGGAACTACGTCCAGTTCATTGCTTCCGACCATTTTGATGCCAACAACGTCCTGTATGTCTTCGGCGCGAAAGCGCTGGGTGTGACCGGCCCCAATACATTTGCCTATGAAAGCGGCACCGGCCCGTTGAACGGCAACGGCAGTCAGGGGCAGTTGGCGAACATCAACTCCAACATGATCGGCGCCTGGTACGAATGGAAGCATGGCAATCTGTCGCTGACGCCCGAAGTGCAGTTCCAGTACACTAACCCAATCAATCAGTACGCCAATGTCGTTTCGGGCGGCGTTTCTGACAATATACCCAAATCGACGGGCAATTTCGCCGCCGCTTTGTTCGGCGAATATAAATTCAGCGGGACGCCTTATTCGATAGCCGGTTGGACAGAATATGCCACAAGCTATGGGTCCGCGGCACAGGATAACTGGTTTGTCGCACCCAACGCCAAACTGGTTGGGGTCACCGTCGCGCCGACCTGGCAACATGAGCATCTGTTTGCACGGCTGAACGCAGGCTACATGTATCTGCTGGACAGCGGGTCACCGGCCGCCGGGTACGGAAACAGCGGAACAGGGCGGAATCAGTTCATTACGACGCTGGAATTCGGTATCGTTTACTAAGCCTGCTCCGCTTCGATGGCTCCTTCGGGCCGGCCTCCCCGCCAGCGGGAACGCCGGCCCGTTCCATTGCCGCCATCCTCGATGGCGGATACCTCCGGGTGGTCCCGGCAGCGGCGACCCCGCCATGGCACCCGCGCCGGCGTCCGGACTGCCCGTCACCCGCGGGCTGCCGGCCAGACCGCGCCCTGTGATTGGCTTGCGGGCCGGCTTCTGGCATATGGCCGCGCGACCGGCTAAACACACGGTTTGCCTCCTTCCTTACAACCAGACAAGGGAACCAGCGTCCATGGCCGAAGCGTATATCTGCGATTACACCCGCTCCCCCATCGGCCGTTACGCCGGGGCCTTGCGCGATGTCCGTGCCGACGATCTCGCCGCCCATCCGATCCGGGCGCTGGCCGCACGCAATGCCGGCATAGACTGGGAAGCGCTGGACGACTGCATCATGGGTTGCGCCAACCAGGCCGGCGAGGACAACCGCAACGTCGCTCGGATGGCCGTGTTGCTGGCTGGCCTGCCTACCGCGGTGCCCGGCTCCACCATCAACCGCCTGTGCGGTTCGGGCCTGGATGCCGTGGGCAGCGCCGCGCGCGCGATCCGGGCGGGCGATGCCCACCTGATGCTGGCCGGCGGGGTCGAAAGCATGACCCGGGCACCGTTCGTAATGGGCAAGGCGACGGAGGCGTTCGCGCGCTCCGCCGAAATCTATGACACCACCATCGGCTGGCGCTTCGTCAATAAACTGATGCAAAAGACCTATGGCACCGATTCCATGCCGGAAACCGGGGAAAACGTGGCCGAGGAATTCCAGATATCCCGAACCGACCAGGACAAGTTCGCTTACGCCAGCCAGCAGCGCGCCAAGAAGGCGCAGGACAGCGGGTTCTTCGCCAGGGAAATCACCCCGGTAACCATCAAGGGCCGCAAGGGCGACACGGTCGTCGAACACGACGAACACCTGCGCCCCGACACCACGCTGGAAATGCTGGCAAAGCTCAAAACCCCGTTCCGCGACCCCGGCACAGTCACCGCCGGCAATGCCTCGGGCGTGAATGACGGATCGGCGGCGCTGATCCTGGCCTCCGAGGAAGGCGCCAAACGCCATGGCCTGACCCCGCGGGCCCGGGTGGTCGCGATGGCCACAGCCGGCGTGCCACCCCGTATCATGGGCATCGGCCCCGCCCCGGCCGTGCGGAAGCTGCTGGCAAAAACCGGCCTTTCGATCGGCGATATCGACATCATCGAACTGAACGAGGCGTTCGCCAGCCAGGGCATCGCCGTCCTGCGTCAGCTTGGCCTGTCAGAAAGTGCTGACCATATCAATCCGCACGGCGGCGCCATCGCGCTGGGCCATCCGCTGGGCATGTCCGGCGCCCGTCTGGCCATGACGGCGGTGAACGCGATGGAAACCCTGGGGCAGAAGCGCGCCATCGCCACCATGTGCATCGGCGTCGGTCAGGGCATCGCCGCCCTGATCGAACGTGTCTGAACCCGCACCGCGATGCTGCTCAGCCTCGGCCTGATCCTGCTGTGTCAGTTGGCAGGCGAGGCGATTGCCCGGGGGACCGGGCTCGCGGTGCCCGGTCCCGTCATCGGTCTGGTCCTGTGCGTGCTGTTGTTGCTCGTTCGGGACCGGTTCCGGCGGCGGATGCCGGTCGAACTGACTGACGGCACGTTCGAACAGACCGGCCGAGGCATTCTGTCGCACCTTTCGCTGCTGTTCATTCCAGCCGGCGTCGGGGTGATTCAGCGGTTCGACGTGCTGGAAGGCAACGCGCTGGCCATAGCGGCCGCGCTGATTGTGTCCACCGTGTTGAGCCTTGCGGTTACGGCTTGGGTGTTCAGCGTCGTCGCGGGCCGCGCGGATACAACAGCGGCTGGCCATGCGGATGGTAGCATGGCAGGCGAGGTGGAATGACCGGCGGCAGCGTCTTCTCACTGTGGGTTTATCTTGCCCGCACGCCGCTGCTGTGGCTGACGGTCACCATCCTGGCCTATTGCCTGTGCGACCGGATTTCCGCTGCGTTGAACCGCACGCCGCTGGCCAATCCCGTGCTGATGTCGATTTGCCTGGTAGGGCTGCTGGTGCGCGTGTCGGGAACCCCCTACCCCACCTATTTCGACGGCGCCCAGTTCATCCATTTCCTTCTGGGGCCGGCCACGGTCGCCCTGGGCATTCCGCTGTACCAAAACCGTCAACTGGTCACGCGGGCCATCCTGCCGATGGCCTGCGCGCTGCTGGCCGGGTCTGTCACGGCGTTGGTTTCAGCGGTGGCGATCGCCCGCCTGCTGGGTGCCGCTCCCTCCGTGGTCGTTTCGATCGCGCCGAAATCGGTTACCGCCGCGGTGGCGATGGGTATTTCCGCCCGGCTGGGCGGTGACCCCGGACTGACCGCCGTGCTGGTGATTCTGACTGGCATCCTGGGCGCGATCGTGGTGACGCCGCTGCTGAACGCACTTCGCATCACGGACAAGCGCGCGCGCGGTTTTGCCGCCGGGCTGGCAGCGCATGGCATCGGCACCGCTCGGGCGTTTCAGGTCGATCTTCTCGCCGGGACGTTCGCCGGTATCGCGATGGGACTGAACGCGCTGCTGACCGCGATCCTGGTGCCGTTGCTGCTTTAGCTGGCTTACCAATCGATCGGTGCCGGCGGGGCCGCGGCGGGTTCCGCGAGTGCTGGCGCGGGCACATCGGCATCGACGTCCGTCACGGTCAGCGGCGCGGGTTCCCAACGGGCCAGTCCGTTCAGGATCAGCATGAACCCGCCTTCGGCGATCGGCAGACCCCGCAATATCAATGTTTCCCCGTCCGGTCCCGGCTGCTCTATCCCTGCCGTATCGCCGCTTCGCAAAATGCCCGATCGGCGGGCGATTTCCAACTCCGCCTGTTCAGTGGATTCGAACTGGCCTGACGCGGCCTGGCGCCGCAACATGGTATCCAGCGGCATATCCTGGTTCAATTCGATGCCCATCCCCCGGACGAATGGATGGTTCCACTGAACCAGCCGAAGGCCGGAGTCGAACAGCGCCAAACCGTCGGTGATGCCGCCCAGAACGGCTTGCAGCCGAGCGCCATACAGTGCGGCGCGGGCTGTCAGCGCCGCCTCCTCGCCCCGCATCCGGTCCAGTTCCTTTTTGTTGCGCTCAGCGATTCGCTTTTCCCGGGCTTTGGCGCGGATCGCATACAGTTGCCCCATAACGATGCCGCCAATGACAACCACCAATGCCGACGCGATCAACGCCAGCGAGTGCGCCCCGGCCGCGAGGCTGGCCGCCGGGGCCATGACATCCGTCCAGTTCGCCGCGACAATCACCGCCATGTCGCGGTGGGCAACACGATGGAATGCGTGCAGGCGCTCCACCCCGTCCTGGTCGGAAGCCCCAAGCCACGTTCCGGCGTCGGATCGGGCAATCAAGCTGAACAACGTGGATCTTGAAAGATCGGTATTTGGCCGTCTGGCAGCCGGCCCGACCACGGCCTGGACAATGCCGCGCTTCGTATCCACCAGCGCTGCCAGCGCGTTATGGCCCAGCGACGCATCGGCAAACAATTTGGTCAGTTCGGAGGAGCGGTACGAAGCACCGACCAGCCACGATCTTGGATGATCCAGCGGCCGGACAATATACATCAGGAACTGACGCGCGTCGATCGGCCCGCCCCCGGCTTCGCCCTGCAGCAGAAGCGAATCGCCGGCCTTTGTTCCGTCTGCTTGATATTGCTCCAGCGAGCCATGCGGGAACGACACATAGGCCGCGCCCACCCCTTGCCCGATCGCACTGGGCAGGATGTCCTGGCGGATGATCTGGTGTTCGTCAGAAATGAAGACGTCGTCCGCCACCGACAGCAGCGCGGGGAATTGCTTCTGCCACTTCCCCAGATCGACGGTGTCACTATCGGCCTTCCACGCGGCCTGGATGATCGTCAGGCTCTGGTCGATCATCAACAGTTCATGGCCGATGGTTTCAGCCATGGTGGCCGCCTGCCCGACCAGCGCCTGTTCCGCCCGATCCCGGATTTCCGCATTCTGCTCCTGCACCGCGCGCCCGGTCACGATCCAGATCAGCACGATCAGCGCCAGTGCCGAAATGGACACGGCGCCGGCTGCCGCGAGTTCGGCCTTGCCCATCCTGGAGGGGCGAGCCGATTCGACGGGAACAAGTTGCGATGGCTTGAACCGGGCCGATGTAGATCCGGTTCGCCGCCGCCGTTTGAATTTATCGCTCATAATGTTGCCGCACCACGTTTCTGATCTGCCCGCGACCGCCGGGCGATGCGGCAACAGGACCGCGGAAAGCGGGTCTGTGCCGATCTGGCCATTCTGACCCCGCAAACTTAAGGGTTCCGTCAGCCGCGGGCAATCTTTCTCACCGCACCGCACCGCACCGCACCGCACCGCACCGCACACACGAACCATGCTTGACGCCGTGGCATACAAAATACAAAATCCGACGCCATCACGGGAAACCATCCGAAAGGGACAAAAAGGGTGCCCGAAACCCGGCCGCGCCTGCGCATCGAACCGCTCGATATCGGCCTTGGCCTGCGCCGCCAGGCATGCGAAGCGATAAAGCGCGCCATCACCGAAATGGATATTTACGGACGCCCGGACGAAATCCGCCTGGACGAACGCCAGCTTTGTGAAGACCTCGGCGTCAGCCGCACCCCGATCCGCGAAGCCCTGTCGGTGCTGGAACAGGAAGGCTTCGTCCGCACCATCCCCCGCCGCGGCATCGTCGTGGTGCGCAAAACAAAGCGGGAGATCGTGGAAATGATCACCGTCTGGGCGGCGATCGAAAGTATGGCGGCCCGCATCGCCGCAAGCGCCGCCGCGCCGGACGATATCGATGGCCTGACAACGCTGATGGATGCATTCGACGAAGACCCCACCGGCCACCTGACCGAATATTCCGACGCCAACATGGCGTTTCACAAGGCCATCATCCGGCTGGGCGGTATCGAACTGATGTCCAGCCTGACCGACACGCTGTTCATCCACATGCGCGCCGTGCGCGCCGTGACGATGACGCAGGATAACCGGGCCCAACGGTCGGTGGCGGATCATCGCGCGATCATCGCCGCGCTGCGGGCGCGCGACCCGGATCGGGCGGAAAGGCTGGTCCGCGACCACACACTCGGCCTGGCCGACCATGTCGAACGCCACGGCGGCTTCCTCGATACCGGCACAACGCCGGCAACTTTCAAACCTCGCGCAACGGGAGAGCACATTTGATGTCGGAAGCCGAACAGACCGACGGATTCCATCTGGTCATCGACGCGCTGATGCTGAATGGCATCCAGACGATCTATGGCGTCCCCGGCATCCCGATCACCGATCTCGGCCGTCTGGCGCAGGCATCCGGGATGCGGGTGATTTCATTCCGGCACGAACAGAATGCCGGCAACGCCGCGGCCATCGCCGGTTACCTGACCAAGGCGCCGGGCGTGTGCCTGACCGTTTCGGCGCCGGGCTTCCTGAACGGTCTGGTCGCCCTGGCCAATGCCACGACGAACTGCTTCCCGATGATCCTGATCAGCGGCTCTTCCGAACGCGAAATCGTCGATTTGCAGCAGGGCGATTATGAGGAGATGGACCAGCTCGCCATCGCCAAGCCGCTGTGCAAGGCTGCATTCCGCGTGCTGCATGCGGCCGATATCGGCATCGGCGTGGCCCGGGCCATCCGAGCGGCGGTGTCGGGCCGGCCGGGCGGAGTGTATCTGGATTTGCCGGGCAAGCTGTTTGGCCAGGTCATGGACGCCGAAGCCGGCCGCCGGTCATTGGTGAAAGTGATCGATCCGGCGCCGGCGCAAATGCCCGCGCCATCCGCTGTCGAGCGTGCGCTGGACGTGCTGAGGGGCGCCAAGCGTCCGTTGATTATCCTGGGCAAGGGCGCCGCCTATGCGCAGGCTGACGATGACATCCGCGCGCTGGTCGAAAAATCCGGCATTCCCTATATCCCCATGAGCATGGCCAAGGGCCTGCTGCCCGACACGCATCCGCAATGCGCCGCCGCCGCGCGCTCCACCGTCCTCCAGGACAGCGATACCGTCCTGATGATCGGTGCTCGGTTGAACTGGCTGCTCAGCCACGGCAAAGGCAAGCAATGGGGTCCGCCGGGATCGAAAAAGTTCATCCAGATCGACATCGAACCGCGCGAGATGGACAGCAATGTCGAGATCGCCGCCCCAGTGGTGGGCGATATCGGCTCCTGTGTCACCGCCCTGCTGCGCGGCATGGGCGACCACTGGCAGCAACCGCCCGCCGAGTGGACGGCGGCAATCAACGCCAAGAAAGAAGCCAACATCGCCCGCATGGCGACCCGCCTGGGCAAGAATTCGATCCCGATGGACTACCACTCCGCCCTGCGGGTGCTGCGCGACGTCATTAAGGAACGGCCGGACACCATCCTGGTGAACGAGGGCGCGAACACGCTGGATCAGGCCCGCGGCGTGATCGACATGTATCAGCCGCGCAAACGCCTGGATGTCGGCACCTGGGGCGTGATGGGCATCGGCATGGGGTTCGCCGCCGCCGCCGCCATCGAAACCGGCAAGCCGGTTCTCGCCATTGTCGGCGACAGCGCGTTCGGCTTCTCCGGCATGGAGGTCGAAACGATCTGCCGTTACAACCTGCCGGTCTGCGTCGTGGTGTTCAACAACGACGGCATCTATCGCGGCGATGGCGTCAACCCGGGCGGCGGGACCGACCCGGCCACGACCGCCTTCGTCAAGGGTGCCCGCTATGACAAGATGATGGAAGCCTTCGGCGGCGTCGGCGTGCATGCAACCACACCCGATGAGCTGAAGCACGCGGTCGATGCGGCCATGGCGTCCGGCAAACCCACCCTGATCAATGCGGCGATCGACCCGGCGGCGGGCAGCGAAAGCGGCAATATCGGCAATCTCAATCCTAAAAGCGCCCTGGCGAAAAAGTGAGGCACAGACAATGAAGGCACTCGAAGGCGTCAAAATCCTGGACTTTACCCATGTCCAGTCCGGCCCGACCTGCACGCAGTTGCTGGCATGGTTCGGCGCGGACGTAATCAAGGTGGAACGTCCCGGTACCGGCGACATAACCCGCGGCCAGTTGCAGGACATCAAGGGCGTGGACAGCCTGTATTTCACCATGCTGAACCACAACAAGCGGTCGATCACCATCGACGGCCGCGACAAGCACGGCAAGACGGTGCTGGAAGAGCTGGTGAAGACCTGCGACGTGATGGTGGAGAACTTTGCCCCCGGCGCGCTGGACCGCATGGGCTTTACCTGGGAGCGGGTGCAGCAGCTTAACCCGCGCATGATCCTGGCCTCCATCAAGGGTTTCGGCCCTGGCCCGTACGAGGACTGCAAGGTCTATGAGAATGTCGCGCAATGCGCCGGCGGTGCCGCTTCCACCACCGGCTTCGACGACGGCCCTCCGCTGGTCACCGGGGCGCAGATCGGCGATTCCGGCACCGGCCTGCATCTGGCGCTGGGCATCGTCGCCGCGCTGTTCCAACGCAACACCACCGGCCGCGGCCAGAAGGTGGATGTGGCGATGCAGGACGGCGTGCTGAACCTGTGCAGGGTAAAACTGCGCGACCAGCAGCGGCTGGCGCACGGCCCGCTGACCGAATACCCGCAATATCCCGACGGTCATTTCGGCGAGTCCGTTCCCCGTTCGGGCAACGCCTCCGGCGGTGGCCAGCCGGGCTGGATCCTGAAGTGCAAAGGCTGGGAAACGGACCCGAACGCCTATATCTACTTCATCGCCCAGGCGCCGGTTTGGGGGGCGATCTGCGACGTGATCGGCAAGCCGGACTGGAAGACCGATCCGGACTATGCCAAGCCGCCTGCCCGTCTGCCCAAGCTGAAGGCGATCTTCGACACCATCGAAGCCTGGACCATGACCAAGACCAAGTTCGAGGCCATGGACATTCTCAACAAGTACGACATTCCCTGCGGCCCGATCCTGTCGATGAAGGAAATCGCCGAGGAGCAGTCTCTGCGCGCCACCGGAACGGTGGTGGAGGTCGATCACCCCACCCGCGGCAAATATCTGTCGGTCGGCAACCCCATAAAACTGTCCGACAGCCCGTCGGAGGTGAAGCGCTCGCCGCTGTTGGGCGAACATACCGCCGAGATCCTGCGCGACGTGCTGGGTTTCGACGCGGCGAAAGCAGCCGAGTTTATGGCGTCGCCTGGCTTGGGCGGCGCGGTGGCGGCTGAGTAAGCGGGAGTCCGCAACCGTGTCCGCATGAAGGACTCGCAGCGCGGGATTTGCCGGGTCGCCCCCGGCCCCGCTGTCATGGCCGGGCGGGCAGGGTTGCCCGCTCGATCTTGACAAAATTCCTACGACCTTCTATAGGCGGGTCTATGGCCGGGTTGCAGCCGCTTCGTCTAAATCCATCGGTTCCGGCTTTGATGACGCTATCGGGGGCGCCTCCATTGTCGTGGCGGGCGCAGGAGAGTGTAGGCTCTCCCTTGGCGATGGTGCCATGCAAAGGTTGCCTGCGGGTTAACGTATGGCCGGCAATGCGCCGGCTCAACGGGCCGTGCTGATGGCCAGGGCCACCACGAAGATATGAAATTCAACCTCCCAAGCGTCAAGTGCCCGAAGCGTCACGCGGATGGATGTTCGGATTGGATGACAACCGCGAAGGACCGCCATTCACGCCTTATGACGTTTGGACGCTCAAAGACACAGATACCGGATCTTTGTGCGCCAGGGCATAAGGCTGCGATCGCGATTCCTCTGGCACGATGAGAAGAGTCCCAAAACGGGCATATAATCCCATTGGACGCCTAACGAGACACCTGTTAGACGGCCGAAACCGCAACCGAACCAGCCGGCCGACATAATAAGCGCCCCGACACCCCATCGGACGCCCAAAATCTTCGTCCGATCGGCCCAATCGCCGCACCGGCCGTCCTTGACTTTTACCGTCTTAGTCCCGATACCCCGCCCGGCGCGCGGGAGGATGCAGGGCACCTCGCGTGCTGAATTCGCCTCCGACCGTCTGCCGGGTTCGCCGCATGCCGCGGGCGATGTCGGCGGGACACCCCATAAACCGCACGCCTGCAATCGACTGGACCGGATTTGACCGAAACAACGACCGCCCCACGGGAACACAACGACGCGGAGCCGCCTGTCGCGGAAGTGCCTGTCGTTGAAGCAGCCGCCACTGAAGCAACGCAGCCGGCCGAGACGATCCCGCATGAGACGGCCGCCGTTGAAATCCCCGAACCGGCTCCGGCGGAACCCACCCCCGCGGAAGCCGTTGCAGCGGAAACAGTGCCGGAACCGGCTGCTGTCGAACCCGCCGCGCAGGAACCGGTGACCGCGGAGCCGGTAATCGCCCAGCCGGAGTTTGCCTTCGATTCCGCCGCCCATTCGGAAGGAACGGACATACAGGCGGCAGACGATGGAAAGCCCGCCGCGATTGCCATCGCCGAAGGCCCGCCCCCGGAAGCCGCCCGCCCGGTATTCGCCGACCTGGGCCTGTCGGAGGAAGTGCTGCGCGCGATCGACGACATGGGCTACCGCCACCCCACGCCGATCCAGGAACAGGCGATCCCATACGTCCTCATGGGCCGCGACGTCATGGGTACCGCCCAGACCGGCACCGGCAAGACCGCCAGCTTCACCCTGCCGATGATGGACATTCTCTCCGGCTCCCGCGCACGCGCACGTATGCCGCGCAGCCTGATCCTGGAGCCGACCCGCGAACTGGCCTTGCAGGTCGCGGAGAACTTCCTGCAGTACGGCAAATACCTGAAACTGACCCACGCGCTGATCATCGGCGGCGAAAGCATGTCCGATCAGAAGGACATTCTGAACCGCGGCGTGGACGTGCTGATCGCCACCCCCGGCCGCCTGCTGGACATGTTTGACCGCGGCTCCATCCTGCTGACCGACACCAGGCTGCTGGTGATCGACGAAGCCGACCGCATGCTGGACATGGGCTTCATCCCCGATGTCGAGCGGATCGTGTCGATGCTGCCCGCCACCCGCCAGACCCTGTTCTTCTCCGCCACGATGGGTCCGGAAATCCGCCGGCTGGTCAACGCCTTCCTGACCAATCCGAAGGAAATCGCGGTATCGCGCGCTGCCTCGGTGGCAACAACGATCACCGAAGGGCTGGCGCTGGTTGCCGAACACGACAAGCGGGAAGCGTTGCGCCGTCTGATCCGCAGCCAGAATGTGCAGAACGCCCTGATCTTCTGCAATCGCAAGCGCGACGTCGATATCCTGCACAAGTCATTGACCAAGCATAATTTCGATGCCGGCGCCCTGCATGGCGACCTGGCCCAAACCGTCCGCTTCGCGACGCTTGAAAAGTTCAAGGCCGGCGAACTGCGCCTGCTGGTATGCAGCGACGTCGCCGCGCGCGGCATCGACATCGGCGGCCTGTCGCATGTGTTCAATTTTGACGTGCCGATCCATGCCGAGGACTACGTTCATCGCATCGGCCGCACAGGACGCGCCGGACTGGAAGGCAAGGCGTTTACCATCGCCTCGCCGGAAGACCGGGCCGCGGTCGAGCAGATCGAGAAACTGATCAACCATCCGATCCCGCCGGTTATCGTCGAGGGCCTGGACCCGGTGGATTGGGCGGAAAAAGGCGCCCGCAAGCGGCGCGGCCGCACCGCCGCATCCGCCGAATCCAAAAAGCCCGCCGAACGCAAGCCGCGCGAAGCCAAGGAAAAGACCGACGCCCCCCGCGCCGAACGCACTCGCACCCCGCGCACCCGCTCGGAGCGCGCCCAGCCTGATCGCGCGCCGCAGCCCGTGGTGGCCGAGGAGCTACCCCCCGCGCGCCGCGAGGAGCCGCGCC
Organism: Pseudomonadota bacterium; assembly: GCA_021807975.1. Lineage (GTDB taxonomy): Bacteria > Pseudomonadota > Alphaproteobacteria > Acetobacterales > Acetobacteraceae > Rhodopila. The sequence continues at coordinate 18,015 of JAKBCJ010000034.1, forward strand.
GTTCGGATGCCCGCCGTCCGGACTCCAGGCGCGACGAACCCCGCCGCGACGAAACCCGGCGTGACACATCCGGGCGCGACGATTTCCGCCGTGAACGCTACCGTCGCGACGACGACCTCGGCCCAGCCGTCGTCGGCTTCGGCGACGAAGTCCCCGCCTTCATGTTTCTTCGCGCTCGGTTGCCCCAAACGCCCGAGACCAGAGAGGCCGACGTATGAACGACTCCCCTACCCGCCCCGCCAACCACTTCAAGCCCTTCGCATGGGATGACGCCCTGCGCCTGGACACCGCGCTGTCCGAGGACGAGCGCGCCATCCGTGACGCCGCGCACGCATTCTGCCAGGAGAAACTGTTTCCCCGCGTTCTGATGGCGAACCGGCAGGAAAAGTTCGACCGCGAAATCATGAACGAGTTCGGGGAAATGGGCTTCCTCGGCGCCACGCTGGACGGATACGGCTGCGCCGGCGTCAACTACGTCAGTTACGGCCTGATCTCCCGCGAGGTGGAACGCGTCGACTCCGGTTACCGTTCGGCGTTTTCGGTACAGTCCTCGCTGGTGATGTATCCGATCTACGCCTTCGGGTCCGAGGATCAGCGCCAGAAATATCTGCCGAAGCTGCGCAGCGGTGAGTTTGTCGGCTGTTTCGGCCTGACCGAACCGGACGCCGGCTCCGACCCCGCCTCGATGCGGACCCGGGCGAAGAAAGTCGATGGCGGGTTTCTGCTGAACGGGTCGAAGACCTGGATCACCAACGCCCCGATCGCCGATGTGCTGGTGGTGTGGGCGAAGGACGACGCCGGCGACATCCGCGGCTACATCCTGGAACGCGGCATGGTCGGTCTCACCCAGCCGAAGATCGAGGGCAAGTTCTCACTGCGCGCCTCGGTCACCGGCATGA
>JAKBCJ010000398.1 GCA_021807975.1 Pseudomonadota bacterium
ACCCGAAGAAAGCCCGTGAATGACCGACTCTACGACCGAGATCGCCCGCCGCCGCACTTTCGCGATCATCTCCCACCCCGACGCCGGTAAAACCACCCTGACCGAACATCTGCTCCGCGCCGGCGGGGCGATCCAGCTTGCCGGCAACGTGCGGGCAAAGGGCGAACGCCGCCGCACGCGATCGGACTGGATGGGGATCGAGCGGGATCGCGGCATTTCCGTCGTCACTTCGGTGATGACGTTTGAATACAAAGGCTGCGTGTTCAACCTGCTGGACACGCCGGGCCATGAGGATTTCTCGGAAGACACCTACCGCACCCTGACCGCCGTCGACTCCGCCGTCATGGTCATCGACGCCGCCAAGGGCATCGAGGCTCGGACTCGTAAATTATTTGAAATCTGTAGGTTACGGGACATTCCTATTATCACGTTCATCAACAAGATGGACCGTGAGGCGCGCGATCCGATCGAACTGCTGGATGAGGTCGCCAACACCCTCGCGCTGGACACCTGCCCCGTCACCTGGCCGATCGGCCGAGCGTCGGAGTTCGCGGGGACGTACGATCTGCGGACGCGGACGATGCATCTGATCAACGACCTGCCGCAGTCAGACCCGCGCATGATGGCCGTTGCCGATGAGGTGGACCTGATCCGCTCCGCCCTGCCCGAGTTCGATCTGGAAAGCTTCAACGCCGGCCATCTGACGCCGGTGTATTTCGGCAGCGCGATCAAGGATATCGGCGTGAACGACCTGCTGGACGGGCTGGCCGAATATGGCCCCCGCCCGCGCGCCCAGCCGGCCGACAAGCGGATCGTGCAGGCCACCGACGAAGGTCTGACCGCCCTGGTGTTCAAAATTCAGGCGAACATGGACCCCAACCACCGCGACCGCATCGCCTTCGCCCGCGTGTGCTCCGGCAAGCTGGTACGCGGCATGCGGCTGAAACAGGTCCGCACCGGCAAGTCCATCCCCCTCCATGCCCCGCAGTTCTTCTTCGCTCGGGAGCGTGAGATCGCCGACGAGGCCTTCGCCGGCGACGTGGTCGGCATCCCCAACCACGGCACCCTGCGCATCGGCGATACGCTGACCGAGGGCGAGGACATCCAGTTCACCGGCGTGCCTTATTTCGCGCCGGAAATCCTGCGCCGGGTCCGGCTGGACGATGCGATGAAGGCCAAGAAGCTGCGTCAGGCACTGGTGGAACTGGCCGAGGAAGGCGTGGTGCAGCTATTCCGCCCGCAGGACGGTTCGGCGCCGCTGGTCGGGGTGGTCGGCACCTTGCAGTTGGACGTTTTGCAGGCCCGCCTGGGTGCTGAATACGGCGTGGCGATTGGGTTCGAAACGTCGTCGTTCTCGCTGGCCCGCTGGGTGACGTCCACCGACAAGGCGGCGCTGGCTAAATTCATCGCCGACAACCGCAGCGCCATGGCCGACGACGTCGATGGCGACCCGGTTTTTCTGGCCAGCTCCAGCTTCATGATGCGGCGGGCGGAAGAGTTGGCGCCGAATCTGACGTTCAGGGACATCAAGGACATCAGGGCGGACAAACTGGCGGCGTAGGAGGCCACTATCCCAGCAGGGCGCGCAAAGCCTCCAGCTCGTCCAGCGCCTCATGAAGCAGGTCACGCAGCCGCTGGTTTTCGATCTCGGTCTTGGTCTTTACCGCTCCGCGCGCGGCCTGAGGCGCCGCGGCGGGTGACGACACCAGTTCCAGCCCTGGTATCAGCATCGGCTCTTTCGCCGCCATTCCGGCCTTCTCCGCCTCGGCAGCGGCGCGTTCGTCGGCGGTTGGCGGCGGGATATCGTCCGACAACTGCCCGCCCCCCTCGCGCAGCAGACGTTGGACGCCCTTGATCGTATAACCCTGCGTATAGAGCAGATCGGCAATCCGACGCAGCAGCCCGATATCATCGGGCCGGTAATACCGTCGGCCGCCGCCGCGCTTCAGCGGCTTCACCTGAGGGAACTTCGTCTCCCAAAACCGCAAAACATGCTGCGGGATGTGAATGTCGTCCGCTACCTCGCTGATTGTCCTGAACGCATTGGGGGATTTCTTCAGCCGCAGCCGCGCGGGTTGATCGCTGAAGCCCGGTGTCGGATCGTCGCTCACCAGCAGATCCATGATCCGCCAGTCCGGTCAGGCGTCAGGCGGATCGGATCATTCATCGTTTTCCGTACCTGGCACCGTACCGTTGACATGCGCCTTGAGCACATGACTTGGACGGAAGACCAGCACCCGGCGCGGCAAAATCGGCACTTCCTCGCCGGTTTTGGGATTGCGGCCGATTCGCCGCCCTTTTTGCCGTACCGAAAAGGTTCCAAACCCGCTGATTTTAACGGATTCACCGCCTTCCAAATGGCGCGCGATGCGATCCAGGACATCTTCAAGCAGGTCGGCGGACTCGTTCCTTGAGAGTCCAACCTGCGTGTAGATCATTTCAGCTATGTGGGCGCGTGTGATCGTCAGCATGTCCGGACGCTATGCAGATCGACTCGGCTCGTCAAGGTTCCAACGAGGAAAATCTTAGCGTATCAGGGGTTTGCGGTCGGTCCTGCCGCCAAAATCACAGCCGGACCAGTGCCGAGCCCCAGGCGAGACCGCCGCCTAGTGCTTCCAGCAGTACCATATCCCCGGCGCGAATGCGCCCATCGCCCCAAGCCTCGGCCAATGCAAGAGGCACCGAGGCCGCCGAGGTATTGGCATGCCGGTCCACCGTCACCACAACCCGTTCGGGCGGCAGATGCAGCTTCTTGCCCATGGCATCGATGATCCGCTTGTTGGCCTGATGCGGGACGAGCCAATCGATATCGGCATGGGTCAGACCGTTGGCGGCCAGCGCCTCTTCCACCGCTTCCGCCAGAAGGGTGACGGCGTGGCGGAACACTTCCCGCCCGTGCATCACCAGATGGCCCGGCTTCTCCGGCTGTCCGACCGCGCCATCGACGTACAGGATGTCGCCAAGCGTGCCCCGGGCATGGATGTGGGTGGACAGCACGCCGCGCCGGTCGTCGTCGCCGGCCCGGGCTGCCCGCAGGAACACCGCCCCGGCCCCATCGCCGAACAGCACGCACGTGCCCCGGTCCTGCCAGTTGAGAATGCGCGAGTAAACCTCGCTGCCGATCACCAGAACGCCATGGGCCTGACCGCTGCGGATCATGCCGTCGGCGATCGACAGGCCGTAGATGAAGCCCGCACACGCGGCCGACAGATCGAACCCGAAGCCCTTGGTCACCCCAAGCGCTGCCTGCACGCGCAGCGCGGTGGCGGGAAACGCTTGATCCGGGGTGCTGGTCGCGAGGATGATCGCATCCACGTCGTCCGCCGTGGCACCTGCGTTGGCCAGCGCGATGCGCGCCGCGGCCGTGCCCATGAAGGCGGCTGTTTCATGTTTTGCGGCGAAATAGCGCTGCGTGATACCCGTCCGCTCCTGAATCCAGGCGTCGGAGGTATCCACCGTTTTTGCCAACTCTTCGTTGGTGACGACCCGTTCGGGCAGATAGCCGCCACAGCCGGCGAGGATGGAACGAGGCGACATGGTTAATCCTGTTTAGGCGGTGGCGAGATGGGCATCGTCGGACGGGTTCGAGCGATCCGAGGATGCCGAAGCGGCCGGTTCGCTGGCGGATGCACCGCCCTTGCGGTTTTTCTCCGCCGATCCGCGCTTGTCGAGACCAATCCGGGCGAGATCTTCGCGGATGCGGTCGTTGAACCGGTGGGTCACCATGTCCATCGCGACATCGACCGCGTGGGCAAAGCCCGTGGCATCGGTTCCGCCGTGCGACTTCACCACCACGCCGTTCAAACCCACCATGACAGCACCGTTATAGCGGCGCGGGTCCAGCCACTCCCGCAGGCGCCCCAGGCCGGGCTTGACAAGAAGATAGGCAATTTTGCCCCAGATCGTGCTGGAGAACACGACTTTCAGGAACTCACCGATCAGTTTCAGCGCGCCCTCGCCGGTTTTCAGCGCCACGTTGCCGGTGAAACCGTCGGTGACGATCACGTCGGTGGTGCCGGCGGCGATATCATGGCCTTCGACGAACCCGTGGAACTGCGGCCCGATATGGCTGGCCCGGATGATGTCGGCTGCCTCGCGGACGGTGTCGTCGCCCTTCAGCTCCTCGGACCCGACATTCAGCAGGCCGATCGTCGGCGCGGTCAGCCCCAGCACGGTGCGGGCGAACACGTCGCCCATGACGGCGAATTCGACCAGATTGCGCACGTCGCACTGTACGTTGGCGCCCAGGTCCAGCATCACGACGTCGCCGCGCGCGGATGGGGCGATCGCGGCCATCGCGGGACGGTCGATCCCCGGCAGCGATTTGATAACGATCTTGGCCAGCGCCAGCAATGCGCCGGTATTTCCTGCCGAGACCAGCCCCGAAGCCTCCCCGGAGGCAACCGCGTCGATCGCGAGTCGCATCGACGATTGACGGCTGCGCAATGCCGCGGTCGGCTTCATATCGTTGCCGATAACATCGG
>JAKBCJ010000399.1 GCA_021807975.1 Pseudomonadota bacterium
ACGGACGCCCTGCAGGAAGGTGACCGCTTCCTCCGGCACCGGAATCGGGTCCCAGCGCATCGGGGCAGGGGCCGTCGGGGCGCCGGTTGCCGGCGCGGTGCGCCACAGACCGGCATCGACCGGTCGAAAAGTGCCCCAGTGCGCGACGGTGGGGCGGATGCGATACAGCCAGCTTCGTTGGTTACTGGCGCGCGGCGCGGTGAACGGAGATCCGCTGATCTGCTCCGCATACAGCCCATACGCGCAGCGCTGCGGGGAATTGCGGCCGACCGGCAGGGCGCCGGGCAGAGCCTCGGTCTCAAACCCGTTGCCGAACCCCGACTGATAGCCGGTGGTGGTCAGCGAGATCGCGGCGACGTCGTTCATTGGCTGGTTTCCCCCGTGGCCGGTGTGGCTTCAGAACCTGATCAAACTACGTCGCGGCGGCCGGCGCCAGCACCCCGCGCCGCACTTGATCCTCTTCGATCGACAAAAACAGTGCTCGGAAGTTACCATGCCCGAATCCTTCGTCGCCCTTGCGCTGAATGAATTCGAAGAAAATCGGCCCGATGACGGTGGCGGAGAACACCTGAAGCAGCACCTTGGCGCCCTGGCGGTCGGCTGAACCGTCCAGCAGCAGCCCGTCGCGGCGCAGCCGAACCAGATCCTCGCCATGGTTCGGTACCCGTTCGGCCACACGTTCGTAGTAAGTCTCGGGCGGCGCGGGCATGAACCTCAGCCCGCGGTCCCGCAGCGCCTCCACCGTGGCGTACACATCGCGGCAGCCGCAGGCGAGGTGCTGGATGCCTTCGCCTTTGTAAGCGTGCAGGTATTCCTCGATCTGGCTGCTGCCGTCGGCGGATTCGTTGATCGGGATGCGGATTTTGCCGTCCGGGCTGGTCAGGGCGCGCGAGAACAGACCGGTGTATTCGCCCTTGATGTCGAAGTAGCGGATTTCCTTGAAGTTGAAGATACGCTCGTAAAACCCGGCCCAGATGTTCATCCTCCCGCGCCCGACATTGTGGGTCAGATGATCGAGGTAATACAGCCCTTCACCCGGCGGGGCGGGATCGCGCGGACCGGTCCAGACGAAGTCAGCGTCGTAAACCGAGCCCTCGGCGCCGTAACGATCGACGAAATACAGCAGCGAGCCGCCAATTCCCTTTACCGCCGGAATGTCCAGCGCCAGGCCTCCGTATGCCGGTTCCGCGCCCATGGCGACCGAGCGTGCGAACGCCTGTTGGGCATCGGCCACGCGGAATGCCATCGAAGGGGCGCTCGGGCCATGGATTTGGGCGAACCGGGCGGCGTGGCTGCCGGGTTCCTCGTTCACCAGGTAATCGACGCCGCCCTGCCGGTAGAGCGTGATGGCCTTGGTGCGGTGTTTGGCGACCGCGGTGAAGCCCATCATCTGGAATAGTGCATGCAGTTCGGCTGGGTTCGGGTGGGCGAATTCGACGAAGGCGAAGCCATCGGTGCCGGCTGGATTATCAGGTGTTATCTCAGCGCGCGGTGTGTCGTGGGGGAAGGGGCCCATGGGGTGTTACCTTTTGCTCGCGGACGCACAGTGTGGCCCCGATTGACTGCAATGACTGTGCGTATTCCGGCGAATCAGGCTATGAATAGCTCAATTCGTGTAAAAATGGAGCATTGCGTGCAAGAAAACCTCGATGGTTTCGATCTACGGCTGCTGGCGGCGCTGCAGGACAACGGGCGTCTGACCAATCATGAGGTCGGGGAAAGGATCGGTCTGTCGCCGTCGCAATGCTCCCGCCGGCGGTCGGCGCTGGAGGCTTCGGGGCTGATTCGCGGCTATCGGGCCGATCTGGCGGCGGAGGCGCTGGGTTTTGGGTTGCTGGTTTTCATCAATGTGACGCTGGCGGCGCACAGCCGCGACAATGCCCGGGCATTCCGCGACCTGATAGCCGATGTCGATGAGGTGCAGGAAGCGTATGCACTGACCGGGGATGCCGACTATCTGTTGAAAGTGGTGGTCCGCGATCTGAAGGATCTGTCGGTTCTGGTGAATGACGTTCTGCTGGCGCACGATACGGTCGGGCGGGTACGGTCATCCATCGTTTTAGACCGGTTGAAAGAAACGATCCGATTGCCGCTTTCGAAGGCGATCCGATAGCCGCTTTTTTGATATTATTCGTGACGTTTTCCGGCGCAAGATGCGGACTTGGCGGCGGCGGCGGCGATTTTGCGGGCAATTCGGGTTGCGTCGCGGAAGCCTATCGCGCATTTAGCGGCTGCCGTGAAAACGTCGCGGCAGTCGTAGGGACACATGAGGAAACGGACCATGCGGATTTCGCATAAGATTGGCCTCGCCGGCGCCGCCGTCGGGCTGGCACTCGCTGCACCGTCCGCCCGGGCGGCCGATCCGATCAAGATCGGGGTGATCGCCGAGACGTCTGCCATCAGCGGCGTTGGGATTCCGAATGCCGCCAAGATGGCCGCCGACGAAATCAATGCGAAGGGCGGCGTCAACGGCCGCATGATCGAGATCGTCGATTACGACGACCACAGTTCCGCCGCGGATGCGGTGCGCGCGTTTCAGCGGGCGGCGCAGCAGGATAAGGTGGCGGCGGTCATTGCGTCGTATATCTCGGAAGTCGTGCTGGCGCTGGAGCCTTGGGCCGGCCGCCTGAAGATGCCGATGATCACCCCGGGAGCGGCGAGCAACGAGATCACCAAGCGCGTGCATGACGACTACAAGCACATGAAATACGTGTTCCACGGATATCTGGCATCGACCCAGCTTGCCGACATCGTGTGCGAGGCCGGCAAGTCGCTGATGGTCAAAGACCTGAAGATGAAAACCGCTGTGATCATGAGCGAGGATGCCGCCTGGACGATCCCGCTGGATGACGAATACATGAAATGCCTTCCGGCCAGCGGCCTGAAGGTGGTGGATCATATCCGCCTGTCGCCGGACACCACGGACTTTACCCCGGTTTTCAACAAGATCGAGGGTGAGAAGCCCGACGTGATCGTGACCGGCATCAGCCATGTGGGCGTGCAGCCGACGGTGCAGTGGCAGCAGCAGCAGGTGCCGATGCCGATGTACGGGATCGCCAGCCAGGCGACCAATGCCACGTTCTGGAAAGATACTAACGGCGCGGCGGATGGCGTGATCTTCAACATGGTTGCCGCGCCAGATGTCGCGGTGACCCCGAAAACCATCCCGTTCGCCAAGGCCTATATGGCCAAATACGGCAGCCTGCCGGGCTATGCCGCCTATCAGTCCTACGACGACGTTTTCATGTGGGCCGAGGCAATACGCAAGGCCGGCGGCACCGACCCCGATAAGATGGTGGAGTCGATGGAAAAGACCGATTACGTCGGTACCATCGGCCGCGTCGTGTTTCTGCCCAAGGAAGATACCTTCGCGCACGGCATGAAGATCGGCGAGGGCTACATCACCGGTCTGATGGTGCAATGGCAGAAGGGCAATCCGATAACGATCTGGCCGGCGAATGTTGCCACGGGCAAGATGGTGTTCCCGGCATTCACCAAGCTGCCCCAGTAATCGGGGCGGTGGGCGAGGCTTATTTGCCCGCAGTTATGGCCGGCCCTGTTCCGGTGATCCGCGCTTCGCCGTTCGGTGCGCGGATGGCCGGGGGACGCCCGTCCATGACGAAAACAGAACGCCTGGAACTGGCGAAGTCAGAACGCCCGATCGCGGACAGAACACACGGAGTCCCATGCTCGCTTTGCAGATCCTGATCGACGGGTTCGCGATCAGCAGTCTCTACGCACTCGGTGCGACCGGTTTCACCCTGATTTTCGGTGTTTCCGGCGTGCTCAACCTGTCGCATGGCGCGATCATGGTGGTGGCCGCGGTCATCGCATGGTGGGTGGCCGCCGCGTTCGGAACCGACGCCTATATCGGTGCGCTGGCCGGGGTCGCCGCAGCCCTGGCCTGTGCGTTCTTCACCTACCGCGTGATCGTCCGGCCGATCCAGAACTCCGGCGCGATCCCGAAGGAGGAGAAAGAGATTTTCGTCCTGACCGGCACCCTGCTGTGGGGCATCATGCTGCAGGAAGCGGTGGCCTATCTGTTTACCGACAACCCCAAGACCGTGCGTCCGCTGGTCGAGGGTGTGGTGATGATCATGGGCGTCCGCACACCGTGGAACGAGATACTGACCGCCGCGCTGTCCTGGGGTGCGATCGGGTTGCTGTATCTGCTGGTCAACCGCACCCGCACCGGCAAGTCGCTGCTGGCGGCGTCGATGAACCCGCGCGGACTGACGCTGCTGGGGTTCGAAATGTCGAACATCTACATCTTGGTCTGGGCGATCTACGGCATCCTGGCGGGCATTGCCGGTGTGCTGCTGGGTGCCTTCCTGGGCGTCAGTTCCGGCAATGCCGGCAACCTGACCGCCAGTGCCTTTTCCATCGTCGTTCTGGGCGGGCTGGGCAGCGTCTCCGGCTCGCTGATGGCGGCCTATGTCGTGGGTTATCTTGAAACGATGACCGCCTATCTGGTTTCCCCG
>JAKBCJ010000035.1 GCA_021807975.1 Pseudomonadota bacterium
ACCGATAGGTACCGGCCATGTTGACCGATCTTCCGAATGTCCTGACGCTGTCGCGGATCGCGGTGATCCCGCTGTTGGTGGCGCTGGTTGCGTTGCGGACCCCGGGCGGGGATCTGGGCGCCTGTGTGGTGTTCGGGCTGGCTGCTATCACCGACTATTTCGACGGCATGCTGGCTCGCAACCGCCGGCAGCAGTCGGACCTTGGCCGCATGCTGGATCCGATCGCCGACAAGCTGCTCGTCGGCGCGACACTGATGGTGCTGGTCGGCCACGGGCGGGTTTCGACACTGGGACTGTATCCGGCCATCGTCATCATGCTACGTGAAATCCTGGTCAGCGGCCTGCGCGAGTATCTTGCCGGCATCCGGGTCGGCCTGCCCGTGACCCGCCTGGCTAAATGGAAAACCGGGTTCCAGATGGGCGCGCTGGGTACGCTTCTGTCCGGCCATACCGGCGCGGTGCTGCTGGGGCTGGGTTTTCTGCCGATATCGTTCATTGGCGAGGCGATGCTTTGGGTTGCCGCCGCGCTGACACTGATTACCGGCTGGGACTATCTGACGGCCGGGCTGAGCCACGTTTCGTCGGCGGAGACGCGGGGGGTGGATTAGCCTTCGAGTTCCTCCCGCAGCATTTCGAGCGCCAGCCATTGCTCCTCGGCGGCTGCCAGGCCGGACTGGGCGGTTTCCAGGCCCTTCGTTGCCTCGGCGAATTTGGCCGGCTGTCTGGTGTAGAGCGTTCCGTCCGCCAGTACCGCATTCCATTTGGCGATATCAGCTTCCAGGCTGGCGATCCGCTTCGGCAGGGTTTCCAGTGCGTGCTTGTCCTTGAACGTCATTTTCCGGCTGGCGGCCTTGGCCGGCTGCGGTGACGGCTTCGGTCGGCCGGGCGTAATGGCGGAGACTGAACGAACCGGGCCGCGCTGGGACAGCATATCGGTGTAGCCGCCGGCGTAGTCGACCCAGCGCCCGTCGCCTTCGGTTGCGATCACCGAGGTGACGACGCGGTCCAGGAAGTCGCGGTCATGGCTGACCAGCAACACGGTGCCGGAGTAGTCCGCCAGCCGTTCCTGCAGCAGTTCCAGCGTTTCCAGGTCCAGATCGTTGGTCGGTTCGTCCAGCACCATCAAGTTCGAGGGGGTCGCAAACGCCCGGGCCAGGGTGAGCCGGCCGCGCTCGCCGCCCGACAGGACACCGACCGGGGTGTTGGCCTGTTCGGGGCCGAACAGGAAGTCCTTCATGTAGCTGACGACGTGGCGGTTGACGCCGCCGACGGTGACGGTGTCGCCGACACCGCCGGTCAGTGCCTGCGACAGGGTTTGCGCCGGATCGAGGGAGTCGCGCCGCTGATCCAGCGAGACTTCTGACAGGTTAGTACCGATCTTTACCTCGCCGGTGTCGGGGGCCAGCTTGCCGGTCAGCATGTTCAGCAGCGTGGTCTTGCCGGCGCCGTTCCGGCCGACGATGCCGACGCGGTCGCCGCGGATGATGCGGGTCGAGAAGTCCCGTACCACGATTTTGTCGCCATAGGTTTTGCTGATGCCCTCGGCGACTACGACCAGCCGGCCGGACAGATCGGCCTCGGCGGCTTCAAGCCTGACCTTGCCGGCCGCGCCTTTCTGTTCGCGGTGTTTTTTGCGCAGGGCGTGCAGATCGCTCAGCCGCTTCTGGTTGCGCTTACGCCGAGCGGTGACGCCGTAGCGCAGCCAGTCTTCCTCCATCACGATTTTACGGCCCATCTTGTGCCGCTCGGTTTCTTCCTGCTCCAGCACCTGGTCGCGCCACGCCTCGAAATGGGCGAATCCCTGGTCCAGCACGCGGGTGACGCCGCGATCCAGCCACACGGTGGTCTTGGAGATGCGTTCCAGCAGCCGGCGGTCATGGCTGATGAGGACGATGCCGGAGCGCATGCCGGACAGTTCGGATTCCAGCCACTCGATGCCGGGCAGATCAAGATGGTTGGTGGGTTCGTCAAGCAGCAGGATGTCGGGCTCTGGTGCCAGCACGCGGGCGAGGGCGGCGCGGCGGGCCTCCCCGCCCGATAGGTGGGACGGATCCTCGGTGCCGGTGAGTCCGAGCTGCTCGAGGAGATAGGAGGCGCGATAGTGGTCGGCGGCGGCAGCGTCGCCCAGGCCGGCTTCGACATAGGCCAGCGTGGTCGCGAAGCCGGAAAAGTCGGGCTCCTGCGGCAGATACTGGATCGTGGCACCGGGCTGGGCGAAGCGGCGGCCGGCGTCGGCCTGCACCAGGCCGGCGGCGACCTTCAGCAGGGTGGATTTGCCGGAGCCGTTGCGGCCAACGAGGCAGACGCGGTCTCCGGTGGACACGGCGATACCGGCGCCGGCCAGCAGCGGGGCGGTGCCGAACGTAAGGGTGATGTCTTGAAGCGTGAGCAATGGAGGAGCCATGCGCGGGGCTCTACACCATGTGGCGGAAGGATGGGAGGTCAATGGACGCCGCGGCAGATGCCGGCGGCGGGTTTCGGGCGGCGTGGCGGCGCACGTTCGGGTGCAAGCGGGGCTTTGCGAGGACGAATGTTGCGTGAAATTGTTCATGCCTGAAGATATCTTTCGTCCCGACGCGTGGACGCGCAATGAATGTCGGGCACGATCCGCCCGCCGAGGCCCCGTGGCATTCGCAGGCGCCACATAATCATATAGTATGACTTTTCAAACCGCCTGACCTGTGCCAGGGTTTCATCTCACGAGCGGCACGCCGCTTTCAATGCGTACGAAAAGTACGCGCAGTTCCGGGGGAGCGCGATGTTGAGGACGGCGTATTTGCTTTTTCCCGGCGCATGACGGGGGCCATTGCTTCTTCGCGAAATGGACCGCCTGCCCCGGCACCCAAGCTGGTGGTTATCCCGGCCGGACGCACCCATTCCAACCATGCCGCGGTCGCGCGCAGCATAGGTATCGGCATCATCGCCGCCCGCCACCCGGAAGGCATGACACTGCCGAACGATGCCGAACTCACCGCCCGTTTCGGTGTCTCCCGCACCGTGCTGCGGGAGAGTGTGAAGACCCTGGTCGCCAAGGGGCTGCTTAGCACGAAGGCCCGAATCGGCACCCGGGTGCGGGAGCGTTCGGCGTGGAACATGTTCGATCCGGACGTGCTCGCCTGGCATCTCGATGCCGGGGTGGACAAGCGCCTGCTCCGTGACCTGGCCGATATCCGCCTTGCCGTGGAGCCGCGCGCCGCCGAACTCGCCGCGCTGCGCCGCACGGCCCCGGTGATTCCGCAGTTGCGCGCCAGTATCGAACGCATGCGCGGCAGTCCGTCGGACAGCGACGATTTCACCGACGCCGATCTTCGGCTGCATCTGGATATCGCCACCGCTTCGGGGAATCCGTTCATGCGCTCCATCGGGGCGGTGATAGAGGCAGCCCTGCGCGCGTCCTTCGTGCTGAGTGCGCCGGTGGATGAGCAGGAGCGCGAACGGTCGATCGGCGCGCACGCCCGCATCGTGGAGGCGATTGCCGCATCCGATCCGGGGGGGGCCGCTGCGGCTATGGTCGATGTCATCATGAACGGCCTGAACCGTCATGGTGCCGCCGAACACAGTGACTGGAGCGGCCTGTGATCGCCTCGCGGCAGCCAAGACAACCACTGACGGAGTGACGGCATGACCATCTACAAGGGCGTTTTCCCTGTCGCCCCGACCGTGTTCGACAGCAGCGGCAACCTCGATCTGGCAGGCCAGAAGCGCGCCATCGACTTCATGATTGATGCGGGTTCGCAGGGCCTTTGCATCCTGGCGAATTTCTCCGAACAGTTCGTGCTGACCGATGCGGAGCGCGAGCAGGTGATGCACGCGGTACTCGATCATGTGGCGGGACGGGTGCCGGTGATCGTCACGACCACGCATTTCGGCACCGCCATTTGCGCCGAACGCAGCAAGCGGGCGCAGGCAGCGGGTGCCGCGATGGTGATGATCATGCCGCCTTATCACGGCGCCACCATCCGCGTATCCGAAGCCGCCATCTACGATTTCTATAAGGCCGTGTCGGATGCGATCGGCATCCCGATCATGGTGCAGGATGCACCGGTCGCGGGCACGACCCTGTCCGCGCCTTTTCTCGCACGTATGGCGCGCGAGATCGCCAATCTCTCCTACTTCAAAATCGAGGTGCCGCAGGCGGCGGCCAAACTGCGCACGCTGCTGGAGCTTGGCGGTGACGCCATCGCCGGCCCGTGGGATGGCGAGGAGGCGATCACGCTGATGGCCGATCTCGATGCCGGGGCTACCGGGGCGATGACCGGAGGCGCTTACCCCGACGGCATCCGCCAGATTGTCGATCCGTATTTCGCCGGCGACCGAGGCGCGGCGATGGATGCCTACACACGCTGGTTGCCGCTGATCAATTACGAGAACCGCCAATGCGGTCTGCTGGCGTGCAAGGCGCTGATGGCGGAGGGGGGGGTGATCGGATGCGAAGCCGGCCGCCATCCTTTGACCCCGCTGCATCCCGCCACCCGAACCGGCCTGATCGAGATCGCCCGTCGTCTCGACCCCATGGTGCTGCGGTGGGGGAAGTGAAGTGACCATCCGCCTCGCCATCGTCGGCCTCGGTAAGATCGCCCGAGACCAGCATATCCCCTCGATCGCCCGAACCCCGGGAATCGAGCTGACTTCTATCGCCAGCCGCAATGCCTCGCTTGCGGGGGTGCCGCATTACCCAACCTTGGATGCCTTGCTGGAAGCCGCGCCGTCGATCGACGCCGTGGCCTTATGCACGCCGCCGCAGGGGCGCCATGCCCTGGCCGAAGCGGCATTGCGGGCTGGTTTGCATGTACTGCTGGAAAAGCCGCCGGGTGCGACAGTGAGCGAAATCGCCCCGTTGCTGGACCTCGCCGCGCGCCGCGGCCGCACGCTGTTCGCCACCTGGCATTCGCGCTTCGCCCCGGCGGTCGAACCAGTCCGAGCGCTGCTGGCGACGTGCCGGATACGCGGCGTGCGTGTCGAGTGGAAAGAAGATGTGCGAAAATGGCACCCGAACCAGCAATGGATATGGGAGCCGGGCGGGCTGGGTGTGTTCGATCCCGGGATCAACGCGCTGTCCATTGTCACCCGCATCCTGCCGCGGCCAATTTTTCTGACCAGGGCCGACCTGTCCTTCCCGGCCAATCGCGCCGCCCCGATCGCCGCCAGTCTGATTTTTTCGGACCCGCTGGGCGTGCCGGTTCAGGCGGAATTCGACTGGCGCCAGACCGGGCCGCAAACCTGGGACATCCATGTCGAAACCGAAGCGGGCGTGCTCACGCTCACGAACGGCGGCAGCCGCTACCTGATTGACGGGCGCGTGCTGGGCGACGGGAAGGAAGCTGAATACGACGGGATCTATCAGCGATTCGTGCATCTGGTCGAAACCGGCACCAGCGATGTGGACCTGTCGCCGCTGGTGCACGTCGCCGATGCCTTCATGCTGGGCCGCCGCCATACGGCGGACCCGTTCGAGGACCACGCGGCTTGACCCGCCCGATGACAGGCGCCGGCTTTCCGCCGCCGCGTACAGTTCGCATGCATTGCCTGCGGACGGCCGCCCCGGACACTCCGGTGCGCTTTAATCCAAACGTCGATCAAACACAGGGGATGAAACGATGAAGCCGATCAAGACACTTATCGCAGCGCTCGCACTGGGGGTGCTTAGTCTGTCCACGCCGGCCTCCGCCCAGGACAAAGGCAATGTGGGAATTGCCATGCCGACGAAGTCCTCGGCGCGCTGGATCCTCGACGGCGAGAACATCGTCAAGGTGCTGAAGGCCCGCGGTTACAGCACCGATCTGCAATACGCCGACGACGACATCCCCAACCAGCTTTCGCAGATCGAGAACATGGTGACCAAGGGTGTCAAGGTGCTGGTGATCGGCGCCATCGACGGCACCACGTTGTCCGATGTGCTGGCCCAGGCCGCCAAGGGCGGTACCAAGGTGATCGCCTACGACCGGCTGATCCGCAACTCCCCCAACGTCGATTACTACGCCACCTTCGATAACTTCCAGGTCGGCGTGTTGCAGGGGCAGTCGATCGAGAACTCGCTGAAGCTCAAGACCGCCAAGGGTCCGTTCAACGTCGAGCTGTTCGGCGGCTCGCCCGACGATAACAACGCCTTCTTCTTCTACAACGGCGCCATGTCGGTGCTCGACCCCTACATAAAGTCCGGCAAGATCGTCATCCAGTCCGGTCAAATGGGCATGGACAAGGTCTCCACCTTGCGGTGGGATGGCGCCGTCGCCCAGGCACGCATGGATAACCTTCTAAGCGCCTACTACACCAACAAGAGGCTGGACGCCGTGCTGTCGCCGTATGATGGACTTTCGATCGGCATCCTGTCTTCGCTGAAGGGTGTGGGCTATGGCAGCGGTAACATGCCGATGCCGGTCGTTACCGGGCAGGACGCCGAGATTCCCTCGGTGAAATCCATCCTGGCCGGCGAACAGACCTCCACGATCTTCAAGGACACGCGCGAACTGGCCAAGGTGACCGCCGATATGGTGGACGCTCTGCTCAGCGGGCAGAAAGTGGTCGTTAACGACACCAAGACCTATAACAATGGCGTCAAGGTGGTGCCGGCCTACCTGCTGAAGCCGGTGATCGTGACAAAGAACAACTGGGAATCCGTGCTGGTTGACAGCGGCTATTACAAAAAGTCGCAGATTCAGTAACCGATCCTGTGCGGGGCCGCTTCGGCGGTCCCGTCACAACACGAAACGGGTGGAAACACATGCTGGCCAGCACATGACCGAAATTCTCGAAATGCGCGGCATTTCCAAGCGTTTCGGCGCCGTCCAGGCGCTGAGCGGTGTCAGCTTTACAGTCCGGGCCGGCGAAATCCATGCGCTGGTTGGCGAGAACGGCGCCGGCAAATCCACGCTGATGAAGGTGCTGTCAGGGGTTTACCCCTCCGGCAGCTACGAAGGGTCCATCCACTTCGACGGCCAGGAGCGGCATTTTCGCAGCATCAACGAGTCCGAGGCGCTTGGGATCATCATCATCCACCAGGAACTGGCGCTGATCCCGCTGATGTCGATCGCCGAAAACATCTTCCTGGCCAATCCGCCATCCCGCTTCGGCGTGATCGACCGCGGCGTCGTGTATCAGCGCACCAAGGCATTGCTGGCGAAGGTCGGGCTGTCAGAGGCCCCCGATACGCTGATCACCGATATTGGCGTGGGCAAGCAGCAACTGGTCGAAATCGCCAAGGCGCTGGCCAAGGAAGTGCGCCTGCTGATCCTTGACGAACCGACCGCCAGCCTCAACGAACGCGACAGTGCCGCGTTGCTCAACCTGCTGGTGGAATTCCGCGCGCAGGGCATCTCCTCGATCCTGATCTCGCATAAGCTGAACGAAGTCTCCAGGGTCGCCGACAAGATCACTGTCCTGCGCGACGGCAAGGCCATCGACACGCTGGATTGCGGAGAGGGCGCGGTCGAGGAAGATATCATCATTCGCAAGATGGTCGATCGCGACCTTGAAAGCCGCTTCCCGCACCGCGTGCCGGCCATCGGCGAAGAAATTTTCCGGGTCGAGAACTGGATTGTCCACCACCCGCAGCACCCCGAACGGCAGGTCGTGAAATCGGTCGATTTCCACGTCCGCCGCGGCGAAATCGTTGGTATCGCCGGGCTGATGGGCGCCGGCCGCACCGAATTCGCCATGAGCATCTTTGGCCAATCCTATGGCCGCAACATCAGCGGCCGCGCTATCATGAACGGCCACGAAGTTGACGTATCCACTGTGCCGCGGGCCATCGCCGCCGGCCTTGCTTATGTCACCGAGGACCGCAAGCAGCTTGGTCTGGTCCTGGGTTCGGATATCCGCAAGAATGTCACCCTGGCCAACCTGCCGGACGTCGCCGATCGATTCGTGATCGACGACATCCGGGAGCTGAAAGTGGCCAGCCGCTATCGCGACCAGATGCGCATCCGCTGCCAGAATGTCTATCAGGAAACCGGCACCCTCTCGGGCGGCAACCAGCAGAAGGTGATCCTGTCGAAGTGGCTGTTCTCCAAGCCGGATGTGCTGATCCTGGATGAACCCACCCGCGGCATCGACATCGGGGCCAAATACGAAATCTACCAGATCGTCAACGACCTGGCGGACAGCGGCAAGGGGGTGATCTTCATCTCTTCCGAAATGCCGGAACTGCTGGGGATGTGCGACCGTATCTGCGTGATGAACGAAGGCGCGTTCGTTGCCGAGTTCCCGCGCGCGGAAGCCTCGCAGGAGAAAATCATGCGCAGTATCGTGCGCAACCGGGAGATGGAGATAACGCCATGAGCGACATCGCAGCGCCAGCGGGCACAACCCGCCCCGGGGGCAGCTTCATCAAGACCAACCTGCGCCAGTACGGCATGCTGCTGTCGCTGCTGGCCATCATGACCTTCTTCGAGATCGCTACCGGCGGCACCCTGCTGCGGCCGTTGAACCTGACCAATCTGGTGCTGCAGAACAGCTATATCGTCATCATGGCGTTAGGCATGCTGCTGGTGATCGTCACCGGCAATATCGACCTTTCGGTCGGTTCGGCGGCGGGGTTCATCGGCGCCCTGGCTGCCGTCATGATCGTCAACTATCATGTGCCGATCTTCATCGCCGCTATCGTGTGTCTGATCGCCGGCGGCCTGATCGGCGCGGCCCAAGGCTACTGGGTGGCATATTTCAACATTCCGTCGTTCATCGTTACGCTATCCGGTATGCTGGTGCTGAAAGGCGGCATGCTGGCCATACTCGGCGGCCAGTCCGTCGGCCCTTTCCCGGTCATCTTCCAGCGCCTGTCGTCCGGCTTCCTGCCTGAATTCATCAACAACCAGAACGAGTTCCACATCTCCTCCCTGCTGCTCGGTGTTATCGCGGCACTGGGCATGGTCTATCTCAATGTCCGCAACCGTGCCCGCACGCTCAGTCACGGGATCGACGCGGAGCCGCCCGCCTTCTTCTTCGTCAAGAATGTTCTGATGGTCACGGTCATCACCGGCCTGACCTTTCTGATTGTTTCGCACCGGGGCCTGCCCAACGTGCTGGCGATCATGACGGTGCTGATCTGCATCTATGCCTTCGTTACCAATCGCACCACCGTGGGCCGCCAGATCTATGCTGTCGGCGGCAACAAGAACGCGGCCAAACTGTCCGGCATCCGCACCGAACGCCTGACCTTCCTGACGTTCGTCAATATGGGGGTGCTCGCCGGCCTCGCCGGCCTGGTGTTCGCCGCACGGTTGAACACGGCAACGCCCAAAGCCGGCCTGGGCTTCGAACTGGACGTCATCGCCGCCTGCTTCATCGGCGGAGCCTCCGCTTACGGCGGTGTCGGTATGGTCACCGGAGCGGTCATCGGCGCCTTCATCATGGGCGTGATGAATAACGGCATGTCCATCCTTGGCGTCGGCATCGACTACCAGCAAATGATCAAAGGCTTGGTCCTTCTGGGCGCCGTCTGCGTCGATGTTTACAACCAAAAGCGCTGACCGGGCTTTGGGGCAGGTAACGCTTGGCCCCCGCTGCCGCGATTTCATCCATCGGTTCGCCGGCTCCCGTCAGCCCCCCCCGCCGGCTGCTATTGCGCGGGGTTGATCGCGGCGATGTTTGAAGAGGCCGGTCATCGCGTTGCCGGATGACCGGCCGCCGGCTTCATTTCGCCGCCGGTGTGCGGTACCGCGATCCGAAACCGCATGATCAACCGGGCGGGGGCGGTTGGCTGGGGGAATGTGTCGGCCGGGAATGATGGAATCCCATAGGATTCCACCGTCAGGGTGGCATCCGAAGCGATGTCCAGGATGGTGTAGCCGTTCTGGTCCGGCGCGAAGAAATCGATCGAGGAGGGATGGGCGGCGGCGTTGGGATCGCCTTCGCGGAACACATCCCTCAGGCCGGAAAAGCCCATCAGTCCGATCGGCGGGTCGCGGTGGGCGATCAGGTCCGGGTTGTTATCGACCGCGGTGGACGGATTGTTCAGGACGGAAACGATGTGGGCGAACGAATGGTCGGTAATCGCGTCCGGGCCGGCGCCGCCGATCGGGCCGGTGACCACCTGCAGCGCGCCGGGCACCAAAGCCTTGCGGCCGGGCGAAGGCGCATAGACCAGTGTCGTGGTGCGCATTTCGTGATCGTCGGTCGTCAGGAACAGGACGTGGCCGATCTTGTTGTCCGCGATGAATTTCAGCAGTTCGTTGCGCTCCGCCCGGTAGCCGCCGTACCAGGACTTTCCGTCCTGGTTGCCGCCGACCGTGTCGATCGGGCTGGAGAT
The DNA here is from genome assembly GCA_021807975.1 of Pseudomonadota bacterium. GTDB lineage: Bacteria > Pseudomonadota > Alphaproteobacteria > Acetobacterales > Acetobacteraceae > Rhodopila. The sequence goes on from JAKBCJ010000035.1 coordinate 10,244, forward strand.
CACCAGGATCTTCCAGACTGTGCCGTTTGCGTTGGCCTTCCGCAATTCCTGTTTCAGCCAGGCAAGCTGCGTCTTGCCCAGCATCGTCCGGCCCGGGTTGTCGGCCCGAGCGTGGGGGAGCAGCGAACCGTCGGGGGCGATGCCGGTTTCGGGAAGCCGGATGTCGCGATACGAACGGTCGTCGATGCGGATCAGGACACTGTTCCGGCCCCATTGTTGGGCGAAATACTGCCGGATCGTGCCATCCGAACGCGGGTCCTTCGGGGCTGACACAATCGCCTCGCGGATCGGGTGATAGTCCAGATACGCGCGCACCAGGGTTCGGAAGCCCGGCGACTTGTTGTTGAAGGTGCCTGTGGTGTTGACGTCGAAACCGGCCGGGTTGGCGCCGCTGGCCGCCGCTTGCGGGGCGCCGCCGGATTGAAGCTGCTTGTTGCCCAGCTCATGGTTGTCCAGCAGCGTATAGAGGCCAGTGGCGGCCAGCATCGATTGGATACCCTGCTGCCCTTCGCCGGAGACCTCACCCGAGCCGGCGGTGACGCCTTGCAGGACTTCGCGATACTTGCGGTGGTAGTCGATCAGCGCCTGTTCGGCGTTCGATCCGTCGGTCGCTGTCGCCACGGTCGCTGGGGAACCGGTGGCGGCGGTTTCGTACATCGTGTCGCCCAGGAAGATGAAGTAGTTGAGTCCCCGGGTGCCGCCGGCCGTGGTGCCGAAGCCATCGACCGATGGGAAGGGCCGGAATTTGGCATCGACATCTCCGGAGAAACCGAACCGCACGGGGACCGGGTGGCGGCCGGCTGGGGGCGTAGTAAAGCGCCCGACCTGGCTGACGGCCGAACCGTTGGAGAAGCGATAGTAATAGACGGTATTCGGGGACAATCCGGTTGCATCGACTTTCAGGGTGAAGTCGGCCGCCTGGCCGGTGACGCCGCGATAGATTCGCGGCTGGCCATGGAACTCCGGGTCGGTCGAGACCTCGGCCGTCAGGGGGGTGACCGAACCGCCGTTGTCCGCCCGGGTCCACAGAATCGCGTCATGATCGGTTGCGTCGCCGGCCGCTACGCCGTCGAACACGATCGCCGCCGGGAAGGCGGGCGGTGCAGCCAGCAGACTGGCGGCGAGAAGCATGGCACGCCCGGGGAATTTCATTGTCGGCTCCGTCGAAGAGGGAGGATAATACCCCGTCGTTTGGCCCCTGTCCCGGTGTCGTGAATATCGCTATATGGATGTCACGGAAACCAAGCTGGAAGGCGCGTTCGATGATCCGTCAGCCCGACCCGAAGCCCGATGTGATGGTGCGGCGCGACAGCATTGTCGCCGGCTTGCGCAAGCTGCTGCCCGAAACCGGGCTGATCGCCGAACCGCTGCGGCTTAAACCGTATGAAACCGATGGGTTGTCGGCGTATCGGCAGGTGCCGCTGGCCGTCGCCCTGCCGGAAACGACCGAACAGGTCGCCGCCGTGCTGCGCTTCTGTCATCAGAACGGCGTTCGGGTGGTGCCGCGTGGCGCGGGAACGTCATTGTCCGGCGGCGCGTTGCCGATGGCGGATTCGGTGGTTGTCGGCATGATGCGGATGAACCGGATCCTGGACATCGATTACCCGGATCGTTGCGCCGTCGTGCAGGCCGGCGTCACCAATATCGGCATCACTAACGCGGTGTCCGCCGACGGGTTCTTCTATGCGCCGGACCCGTCCAGTCAGCTTGCGTGCATGATCGGCGGCAACGTCAACATGAACTCCGGCGGGGCGCATTGCCTGAAATACGGCGTGACCGCCAACAACCTGCTTGGCCTGAAGATCGTCACCATCGAGGGGGAGATCATGGACATCGGCGGTGCCTATCTGGACGCGGCCGGCTATGACTGGCTGGGGTTGCTGACCGGCAGTGAGGGCATGCTGGCGATCATCACCGAGGTGACGGTCCGCATCCTGCGCGGGCCGGAGGGCGCTCGGGCGATGCTGGCGGCGTTCAAGTCGAACGAGATCGCCGGGGCGTGCGTGGATTCCATCATCTCCTCCGGCATCATTCCGGTGGCGCTGGAGTTCATGGACCGTCCCGCGATCCATGCCTGCGAGGCGTTCGCCCATGCCGGCTATCCGCTGGACGCCGAAGCGATGCTGATCATCGAAGTGGAAGGCAGCGTGGAGGAACAGGACCGGCTGCTGGAGCAGTTGTCCGCCATTTGCCGCAACTTCGACCCGATCAGCCTGAAGATTTCCCAGTCGCCGGAGGAATCGCTGGCGATCTGGAAAGGCCGCAAGGGCGCATTCGGCGCGGTCGGGCGGATCAGCCCGGATTACCTGTGCATGGACGGCACGATCCCAACCAGCCAGTTGCCGCATGTGCTGCGGCGGATTCAGGAGATGTCGGACAGCTACGGGCTGAAGGTGGCGAACATCTTCCATGCCGGGGACGGGAACCTGCATCCGTTGATCATGTTCGATGCCAACAATCCCGCCAGTTTCCACGCGGCCGAGGAATTCGGCGCGGATATCCTGAAATTGTGTGTGGAGGTCGGCGGCTGCCTGACCGGGGAACATGGCGTCGGCGTCGAAAAGCGCGACCTGATGCCGGTGCAGTTCCGGCCGCATGAGCTGGCTCAGCAGCGCGATATCAAGTCGGCGTTCGATCCGGACTGGCTGTTGAACCCCAGCAAGGTGTTCCCGCTGCTGGAGAGCGAAACCGCCGTGCTGCCGCGGGCGGCATGATTTTCCACGCCGGCAAGGGCCACGCATGACCTCCGAAGATTCTATCGTTGCCGCCATCGCCGATGCGGTTCGCCTGCGGGAGCCGTTGTCGATCGAAGGTAATGGCACCAAAGCCGGCATGCTGCGCCCGGTGCAGGCGGCTCGTTCGCTGTCCACGTCCGGGCTGTCCGGGATCACTCTGTATGCGCCGAAGGAGCTGATTATCTCCGCCCGGGCCGGGACGCCGTTGCCAGAGATCGAGGCCGCTCTGGCCGAGGCGGGGCAGCATCTCATCGCCGAACCGCCCGATCTGTCGGGGCTTTTGGGCTCGACCGGCAGGCCGCAGACGTTTGGCGGTATTGTGGCTAGCAACCTGTCGGGGCCTCGGCGGGTGGCCTGGGGGGCGATGCGCGATCACGTCATGGGCGTGCGGGCGGTGACCGGCCGAGTGGAGGTGATCCGGTCGGGTGGGCGGGTGCTGAAGAACGTGACGGGGTTGGATCTGTGTAAGCTGCTGACCGGCAGTCATGGCACGCTGGGCGTGATCACCGAAATCACGCTGAAGGTGCTGCCCGCGCCGGAGGCGACCGGCACGCTGGTGCTGCCGGGTTTGGATTCCTCAGCCGGGGTTGGCGTGCTGTCGGCGGCTTTGGGCTCGCCGTACGGAGTATCGGGTGCGGCCTGGCTGCCAGCCGACGCTGTTGGACGGGTGCCGGGACTGGCCGGCATCGTCGGGTCGGCGACGCTAGTTCGTATCGAGGAATTCGCGCCGTCAGTTGCCTATCGGATTGGCCGGTTGACCGATCAGTTCGAAGTGGCGGGTTCGGTGGCGCTGGATACCGCGGCCTCCCGGGCAGTTTGGAAGGATGTGGGGAATGTCCGGCCGCTGGCCGCCGCGGCCGGGGATGCGGTTTGGCGCGTGTCGGTGCGTCCGTCCGCCGGTCCGGGCGTGCTGGATGCGCTGCTTGCGGTTGGGGTGAAGGGGTTCCTGGATTGGGGCGGCGGGTTGGTATGGCTGGCCGGTCCGGCCGATGCCGCGACACATCAGGCGGTAGAGGCGGCCGCGACGGCGGCCGGCGGCGCGTGGACGCTGATGCGGGCGCCCGATGGATTGCGCGGATCGGTTCGAGTGGTGCCGGATGAGCCGGCCCCGCTCTCTCGGATCACCCGGCAGGTGAAGGCGGCGATGGACCCCGCCGGCGTGCTGAACCCCGGCCGGATGTACGCCGGGCTATGATGGCGGTGGATGCTTGTCTTCCGCGTAACGGGCTGCCCCAAGACAGCGGCTCCAATGGACGCGTGGTTGGTCGATATCTTCATGGCGCTCGCAGGCCCGCCATCCACGCCTTTCCCGGGACCATCACCGCAAGCCGTGGATGGCGGGCCTGCGAGCGCCATGACCATGAGAGGGCGGCGGCTTCCGACAAGCGATGCGCTGCTTTCGCCGCGGATACTTATCTTGCGTGCAGGGAACACTGACGATGTTCTTCGTTTCGCCCTACATCACCAACACGCTGTTTCTGGCGACCTGCTTCCTGTCGGGGTTTCAGCATTCGCAGCTGGACCGGCCCAATCCGGTCACCAACATTCAGTTCGCGATGATCGTCTTCGGCATGATCATGGTGCTGGTCGTGGCGCTGTACAACACCGTGAACCCGTGGCTGTCGCTGGTGTTCTTCCTGATGGCCGCCTCCAGCCTGATCTACATGATCCGGCAGCATCGCATGCTGCCGCCCCGCAAGAAATTCGAGTGACCGGCCGATGCAAACCAATTTCACCACGGAACAGCTTCAAGACCCGGACATCGCGTCCTCCAACGCCGTGCTGCGGACCTGCGTTCATTGCGGGTTCTGCACCGCGACGTGTCCGACGTTCCTGTTGCTGGGCGACGAGCTGGATAGTCCGCGCGGCCGCATCTATCTGATCAAGGACATGCTGGAAACCGGGCGCCCGGCGACCGAGGAGGTCGTTCGGCACGTCGATCGCTGCCTGTCCTGCCTGTCCTGTATGACGACCTGCCCGTCGGGCGTGAACTACATGCACCTGGTCGATCATGCCCGCACCTATATCGAGCAGACCTATCGCCGGCCGTTGCCGGAACGGCTGCTGCGGTCGTTGCTGGGTGTGTTGCTGCCGCGGCCCGGGCTGTTTCGGTTGGCATTGACCGGGGCCGGACTGGCGCGCCCGCTGGCGAAACTGATCCCCGGTACGTCGATGCTGGCGCAACGGATGCGGGCGATGTTCTCGCTGGCGCCAGCCGAGGTGCCCTCGCCCAGTCCGGTTGAACGGCCCCGGGTTTATCCGGCCGAGGGTGTTCGCAAGGCACGGGTGGCGCTGATGACTGGCTGCGCCCAGCAGGTGCTGATGCCGCGCATCAATGAGGCAACGATCCGGCTGCTGACGCGACTGGGCGTCGAAGTCGTCGTGTCCAAGGGGGCTGGATGCTGCGGCGCGCTGAACCACCATATCGGCCAGCACAACCGGGCGATGGAACTGGTGCGGGCCAATATCGAGGCATGGTCGAAGGAAAAGGACCTGGACGCGATCGTTATCAACGCGTCCGGCTGCGGCACCACGGTGAAGGACTATGGCTTCATGTTCCGGTCGGAACCGGATGCATGGCGGACGAAGGCTGAAAGGGTTTCGGCCATGACCGTGGACATCACCGAATTCCTGTCGCGTTTCGGCTATGCGCCGACACGGGAGAAGGCGGACCTGACGGTTGCGTATCACTCGGCTTGTAGCCTGCAGCACGGCCAGAAGGTGACCGCCGAACCGAAAAAGCTGCTGACCAACGCCGGATTCCGGGTGGTGGAGCCGAAGGAGCCGCATATCTGCTGCGGGTCGGCGGGCACCTATAACCTGTTGCAGCCGGAAATCGCCGGGCGCCTGAGGGAGCGGAAGCTGGACAATCTGAACGCGACGAAGCCGGACCTGATCGCCGCGGGGAATATCGGGTGCATCACCCAGTTGTCGGGCGATGCGGTGCCGGTGGTGCATACGGTGGAGCTGCTGGATTGGATGGCCGGCGGTCCGCGGCCGCCCGGCGTTCCCGGCTAGCGATGCCGCGCGCGTGGTTCGCGGTTGGGCTGCTAGCGCTGAGCGTCGGGGCACAGGCGCAAACCCCGCCCCAACAGCGCGCCGCGATCGACCGGATGTTGGACGGGTTGAAGGCCGCGCCCGACGAGCGAACGGCTGGCGATTTGGAAGCCCGGTTGCAGCAGGCTTGGCTGCGGGCCGGGTCCCCGGTCGTGACCTTGCTGATGAGCCGGGGGCTGCGATCGCTGAACGCAGGGCAGACCGAGGAAGCCGAGCAGTCGTTTTCGGACGCGATCGTGTTGCAGCCCGGTATGAGCGAGGCGTGGTATCAGCGTGCTCTGGCCCGATATCGCGCCGGGAATATGACCGGCACGATCCAGGATCTGGCGCAAACGGTCCAACTGGAGCCTCGTGATTTCGCTGCATTCCGCACCCTGTCCGAAATCGCCGGGGCTCGGGGTGACTGGAAGGGCGCCTATGGGGCCTGGAAGAAAGTCATGGACCTGGATCCCAAGACGGCGGGCGGCGAGGAGCGGCTGCGGATGTTGCAGCGGAAGGCGCTGGGCGAGGACACGTAGGTGGTCATGCAGCGGAAGCCGGCTGTGCCGCCGGGCGTTATAATATTTGGCTCATGCGTCCGCCCTGGTTCGTAATTCGAATTGGCGGTTTGGCCGTTCGCCGGGTAAAGGGATTCGTGAAGTCCGAGCGGGTTCTGCTAAATATGGACGGCACCGGCGACGAACCGCTGGAAATCCCCGCCGAGGTCTGTGAACGCGTTGCCGCCCAATACCAACAGCATGACAAGGGACGCGCGCCGGCCAAAGGGATCGCGTCTCTTTGGCAAAGCGATCGCATCGACGCGGGTTTCCGATCGTAATGAACCGTCGCGAGGTGGCCGCTTCCGTGGCGGCACAGCCGGCAGCGCCCGCCATGACCATGAAAGGCCGGCGGCTTGCGTCAAACGGTTCGTCGATGTCACCACGGACCCTGCCGGCGCCGCCGGCCCAGCCTGTCGATGAACCCGGCCTGCGTGCTACGCACCGCGCGTCTGGTGCTGACCCCGGTTGGCGGCAGCGACCTTGCCGATCTGCGTGCGATCAAAGCCGATCCGACGGTATTCGCCGTGATGCTGGGTGGCGTGCGCGACTCCGCCGGGGCGGCCGAGGACCTGGCGAACGACGTAGTCAACTGGGGCCGTTACGGTTTCGGAATCTGGGCGATCCGCGAAGCAGGCCGGTTCGTCGGCATCACCGGCCTGGAACATCGCGTGGACGGCCGTGGCGTGGCCTTGCGCTTCGCCCTGTGGCCCGAGGCCCAGGGCAGGGGCCTGGCGCGCGAGGCCGCGTTCGCCGCCCTGCGTTTCGGGCACGAACGCGCCGGACTGCCCCGCATAGTGGCCATTGCCCGGGAGTCCAATTTCGGGTCGCGCATGGTGCTGGGCAGCATCGGCATGCGGGTGGCAGGGACGTTCGAGCAGCGCGGATACACGATGCTGCTGTATGAGAGCGTGGCATAGAGGCGACCGCGCGCCGCCCAGGTGTCAGCTCTTACCGCACGAATTTGTAGTCGAACGTGTCGCCCCAAGGTTCGATCAACCCCACGGTCGGCCCGGGGAAGTGGATCGGCAGGATCAACGTACCCGATCCGGCAACGTCCTTCAGAAAGCGCTGGCGCGAGCGAATGCCCTCCTGCGCGTCCCAGTCGAAGATCGTTGACCATGTCGGCTCACGCACCTGCAAGGCGTGGTGCATCAGGTCGCCGGTGACCACCGCGCGCTGACCGTGCGATTTGATGTTGACGCAGCAGTGGCACGGCGCATGCCCCGGTGTCGGGGTCAGCCAGAACGTATCGTCCAGCATGTAGTCGTCATCGACCAGCAAGGCCTGGCCGGCCTCGACGATAGGCAAGCAGTTATATGTCCACACATTGCCGGGTGGCTGCTTGCCTTCCTTCGTCGCCTGCTCCCACGCCGCATATTCGCGTTTGTGGAACACATATTTGGCGTTTGGGAAGGTCGGAACCCAGCGCCCGTTTCGCAACACCGTATTCCAGCCGCAATGATCGATATGCAGATGGGTGCAGAACACGTAGTCGATCTTGTCGAAACTCAGGCCGGCGGCCTTGAACTCCTCCAGGTAGCGCTGTTTCGGAAAATCCATTGGCGCGGGATAACCCTTGTCCTCGCCGGTGCATGTATCGACCAGGATCGTGTGGTGCGGCGTCCGCACCACGAAGGTCTGGTAGGTGATGTACATCATGCCGGTCACCGGATCGAACACCTCGGGGTCCAGCGTCGTCAGATGTTTGGCCCCCAGTTCGGGGTTGTAGTCCGGGAACATGGCGGCGGGGGTGCGCCATGGGCCCTCGCGCTCGACGATGCTGGTGATGGTGACGTCGCCGATTTGCAGTTGCCGCATGGTGCGCTCCGTTCAGATGTCCAACCGATAAAAGCGCGATGCGGTGCCGCTGAACAGATCGGTTTTTTCCGATGCGGAGGCACCCTTTGCCAGGATTTTGCAGGCGTTCCAGAAGGCCTGATAGCCGTAGGAACCTTTATCCACCGGGAAGTTGCTCTCGAACATGCAACGGTTCGCGCCGAACGCTTCGATGCAGGTTTCGACATAGGGTTTCCATGCGTCGGCGAGTTCCTGTGACGACGGCGGTTCCGCCTTGGTATGGAAATCCCAGCCGTTGATCCGCATCGCCATGCCGCCGAGCTTCACGACGACATTCGGGCAGGCGGACAGAGCCTTGATCGATTGCGACCATGTCGCGAAAACCTCGGCGCGCCTGCCGGCATAGGCACCGATCGCCAGCGGTCCGCCGATGTGGTTCAGGCAGATTGGCGTGCCGGGAAAGGCTTGCGCCAAAGCCGTCACATCGCCGATTTGCGGATGATACAGCCATGCATC
>JAKBCJ010000036.1 GCA_021807975.1 Pseudomonadota bacterium
CGACTATGATGCGCCGGGCATGGGCCGCGATGCGTTCACCGCGATCAGTGCGCTGCTGCAAAGCAAGCAGCCCGCCGGATCGATCAAATTCCAGCTTTACTCGCCCACGCGGGTGATGACCAAGGCCGACGTCAAGGCCGGCACATGCTGGGATCCGCAGGCCTACGCCGCGCTGCTGCGCTAACCGAACCCAACACGGGACCGTCCTGCCGGGCGGTCCCGTGCGCTGTTCCAGCCGCTGCTTCGCAGCGTTTCCCGGCATGATCCGGAAGTAGAGGTTCGACTTGGCTTCGTCAGCAACCGCCGCGCGCGAAATCCCGCTTCGGGAATCCCTTTCCCGCTTGCGATATCGATATTTTCCCGACCACCTTGTCGGCGAAGTGCTGTCGAAAAAATGGATCGACAACGCGGTGCCGTTTGCGGTGCTGTTGTGCGTGATCGCGACGTTCGGCGTTCTGATCCCGGACTTCTTCGCCCCGAAAATCCTGGTGATCACCAGCCGCCAGCTTGGCGAGTTCGGTCTGGTCTGCATCGCGATGATGACGGTCATCATCGTCGGCGGCATCGATTTGAGCGTTGGGTCCAACTTCGCGCTAGGCAATTTCACCACGCTGGCGCTGCTGAATCTGGCCGGCTGGCCGGTGGCCGCCGTCGTGCCGGCGGTGATCCTGGTGTGTGGCGCGGTCGGGTTCGTCAACGGCGTGCTGGTCGGGTTCTTCCGGCTGCGGGCGTTCCTGACGACGCTGGTCACGCTGATTATCGTGCGCGCCGTCGTGGACATGCTGCTGCTGCGGTACGCGCAGGATATGTCGGTCAGTTTCTATGACTCGGATATCTGGGACCTGATCGGCATGGGCGGTGTCGCCGGAATACCGTTCAGCTTCGTCGTCCTGATCGTCGTCGCCTTGATCGGCCATGTGATCCTGACCCGAAGCCGGCCGGGTTGGCGGGCGATGGCGATCGGCGGTTCCCGCCGGTCCGCGCATAATATGGGGCTGTCGGTGCGCGGCACCGTCTGCGGTTCCTATACAATTTCCGGCATGCTGTGCGGGCTGTCCGGCCTGCTTTATGCCGCGCGCCTGGGCGGCGCGGGCACCGACACCGGCATGGGGCTGGAAATCGCGGCGCTGACGGCGGCGGTGCTGGGCGGCAACAGCCTGGGCGGCGGGCGCGGGTCCGTGGTCAAGGCGCTGATCGGATCGGTGATCGTGCTGCTGATGACCAACGGCGTGATCCGGCTTGGCCTGAACAGCGGCTCCGGCCCCATGGTGCTGGGCCTGACGCTGCTGTTCGCGGTGTTCGTCGATGTCCGCTGGCTGAAGAACCGCGATAAGCTGCTGTCGAAAGTGTATGTCTCGCCGACCTATGTCACGCTGCCGCCGCCGGCTTCGACAGACGCGGCCTCCGGCACCCCGTTCGCGCTGAATAACCGGTTGCGAAACGTCGAGATCATCGGCCTGGGCGAGGTCGAATCGCCCGAGGACGTGATCCTGGACGACGAGGATTACCTGTTCTGCGGCAACCGCCACGGCGACGTGCTGCGCTTCTTCCCGCCCGACTACAAGAAATGGGAAGTGTACGCCCATATCGGCGGCTCCCCTCTGGGCATGGCGTTCGATCGCGACCGCAATCTGCTGATCTGCGTCGGCGGCATGGGCCTGTATAAAATCGCCCGTGACCGGACGGTCAGTAAGGTTACCGACGAAACCAACCGCTCGCCGTTCTCGGTGATCGACGACTCGCGCCTGCGGCTGGCAGACGATCTGGACATCGCGCCGGACGGGCGAATTTTCTTCAGCGAGGCGACCATCCGCTACGAAATGCACGACTGGCCGGTCGATGCGCTGGAAAGCCGGGGCAACGGCCGGATCATCTGTTACGATCCCCGCACCGGCCGCACCCATACCGCTTTGCGCAACCTGGTGTTCCCGAACGGGATCTGCCTGGCGAACGACGGCCAGTCGATTCTGTTCGCCGAAAGCTGGGCCTGCCGCATCAGCCGTTATTGGATCAGCGGGCCGAAGGAGGGCAAAGTCGAACGGCTGATCGAGGATCTGCCGGGCTACCCCGACAACATCAACCGAGCATCGGACGGCACGTACTGGGTGGCGTTGCTGGGGATGCGGTCGCCTGCAATGGACGTCGCCCTTCGCATGCCCGGCTTCCGCCGCCGCATGGCTCGGCGTATAGCGCCGGATCAGTGGCTGTATCCGAACCTGAATACCGGCTGCGTTGTCCGCTTCGACGACACCGGCCGCGTCATTGAATCGCTGTGGGACCAGGGCGGGCTTAATCACCCGATGATTACCTCGATGCGCGAACATCGCGGCTGGCTCTATCTCGGCGGTATTTCCAACAACCGCATCGGCCGGGTCCGGCTGGAGAATGCCGACCCGGCCTGGAGCGCCGCGACCGCCTATTGGGGGAAAGCCTGATGTTGGCAGCATTGCGCGGCAGCCTCGACCGGCTGCTGGGGCGCGGCACGTCAGCAGTGACGGTGCCGCCGCTGGATGGCGCGCTGAAGCCCAACAACCTGCTGGAAAGCGCGCCCGTCGCGATCGATGTCCCTGCGCCGGACAACATCGTCGCCGGACCGCTTGGGCCGATGTTCACCAGCGGCAATCGGGTACTGCGGCTGGACCCGGCGGGCGGCGGTGAACCGGTGACGGTGATCACCGCGGTGGGCTCGGTTACCGCGATGGCGCGTGCGTCCTCCGGCTTGCTTGCCGTGGCGTCGGATGCCGGCGGTATCGTCCTGTACGACGAAGGCGGAGGCAGCCGGACACTGAACAGCAGCGGCGCCAAAGCGCTGGCCTGCGTGACGGCAATGGACTTCGCTGATGAGCGAACCCTGCTGGTCTGCATCGGATCGACGGAACATCCCATCGACGGCTGGCAGCGCGATCTGCTGAGCAGCGGGCGCAGCGGTTCAGTCTGGCGGTTCGACATCGGATCGGGCGGGGCAACGCAGCTTGCGGGCGGGCTGGGCTTTCCGAACGGCATCCTGGCCGAATCGGATGGCCAGATCGTGGTCAGCGAAAGCTGGGGCAAGCGGCTGGTCCGCATTGGCGCGGGCCGGCAGGCGGTCGGGCCGGTTCTGGAGGACCTGCCGGGCTATCCCGCGCGCCTGTCGCGGTCGGCGCGCGGCGGCTACTGGCTGTCGGTCTTCGCGCCGCGCAGCCAGTTGATCGAATTCATCATGCGCGAACCGGCATACCGCCACGCGATGATGGCCGAGGTCGATCCCGCCTATTGGGTGGCCCCCGCGCTGCGCAGCGGAATGTCGTTTCACGAGCCGATGCAGGGCGGGGCGCTGAAGCAGATGGGAATCCTCAAACCATGGGCACCGACTCGGTCTTATGGCCTGGTCATCGAACTCGACGCGACATTCGAAGCGGTTCGCAGCATGCACAGCCGGGCGGGCGGGCGGCGGCATGGGATAACATCGGCGGTGGAGCAGGACGGTGTCCTGTGGATCGCAAGCAAGGGCGGGGACCAGGTGGTCGCGCTCGACCCGGGTTCGGATGGGATGAAGTGATGCAGCCGGTGTTGGAACTGAAATCCGTCACAAAGGAATTTCACGGCGTCGCCGCGCTGAGCGAGGTGAATTTCACCCTGGCGCCGGGCGAGGTCCATTCGTTGCTTGGTGAGAACGGTGCCGGCAAATCGACGCTGACCAAAATCATGGCCGGCGTGTACGAGGCGACCAAAGGACAAGTGCTGCTGAACGGCAAGCCGGTATCGTTCACCAACCCGGCCGAGGCGCTGCGCAACGGCATCGCGATGGTTTTCCAGGAAACCAGTCTGGTGCCATCGCTGTCGGTGGCTCAAAACATCTACCTGGGCAACGAGAAATTCCTGAACCGTTTGCGCGGCATCTATATCGCCGCGCAGCAGTTCCTGCAGTCGCTGAACTTCCATGTCGATCCGACGATGCTGGTGTCGCAACTGGGCGCGGCGCAGAAGCAGATGGTGGAAATTGCCCGCGCGGTGCATCACAAGGCAAAGGTCATTATCTTCGATGAGCCGACCGCCACCCTGACCCCGGAAGAAAAATACCACTTCTTTGCCCTGATCAAGCGGCTGAAGCAGGACGGCGTGTCGATCATCTTCATCTCCCACGCGCTGGAGGAAGCGTTGGAGGTGTCAGACCGCATCACGATCCTGCGCGACGGCCGGCATATCGCCACCGACGCCGCTGCTAATTTCGACCGCAACAAGATCATCGCCGCCATGGTCGGGCGCACCCTGTCCGCCGAACTCTACGGTTCCGCCCGCACCACCCGAACCGCTCGGCCGTACGGGCGCAAGGTGCTAAGCGTGCAGAACCTGTCGATGGGGCGGATGGTGCGCAACACATCGCTGTCGATCTACAGCGGGCAGATCACCGGCATTTTCGGGCTGATCGGGTCGGGGCGGACGGAAACCGCCAAGATCGTTGCCGGCGTGGTGAAGCGCGACTTCTTCCACGGCGGCGAAACCCGGCTGGAGGGCAAATCGGTCCGCTATCGCACGCCCCGCCCGGCGGTGAAGGATGGGATCGTCTATGTGACCGAAGACCGCAAGATCGAGGGTTTTTTCGAAACCAAGTCGATCGCCGAAAATATCTACTTGAACTATCTGGCCTCCGACCAAGGGGCCGGGCTGATCGTCAGCCGGACGGAAATGGTCGATCTGGCAAAGCGCTGGACCGACAAGCTGGCGGTGCGCGCGATCGACAACGCGGCGAGCGTGATAGAGCTGTCGGGCGGTAACCAGCAGAAAGTGGTGATCGCCCGGTCGCTGGTGCAGCAGCCGAAGCTGGTGATTTTCGACGAACCGACCCGCGGCGTGGATGTCGGCGCGATCGCCGAACTGCATCGTGTGATCAACGAGTTGGCGGATTCGGGGCTCGCCGTGGTGGTAATTTCGTCCTACCTGCCCGAGATTTTGAACCTGTCGGATCGGATTTTGGTGTCCCGGCAGGGTCGTATCGTCGAGGAATTCTCGATGGATGAAGCCACCGAGGAGAAGATCATGTACGCGGCGGTGCACTGAAGGCTGCGGTGCCTTAAATCGTGATCCGAACCCCCAGTTCCACCACCCGGTCGCTGGGGATCCGGAAGAACTCCGTCGCCGGCACGGCATTGCGCGCCATAACCAGGAATAACGCCCGGCGCCACCAGGGCAGTTTCGGCGCCATGCCCGGCACCAGAACCTCACGCCCCAGGAAGTAGCTGGCCTGAGTGATCCGGACGTTCAACTGGTCGGTCAGGTCCTCCAGCGCCTTGGGGATGTTCGGGCTCTCCATGAAGCCATATCGCAGCACCACACGATGAATACCCGGCGCCAGTTCCGACACTTCCGCCCGGCGCCGCTGGGAAACCTCCGGCACGTCCTCGTTCTCAACCGTCACGAACAAGACGTTCTCATGCAGCACCTTGTTGTGCTTCAGATTATGCAGGAGCGACGTCGGCACGTAATCGGGGTTGCCGGTCATGAACACCGCCAGGCCGGGCACGCGGATGATGCGCGACTGCGGCAAACGCGCCAAAAACGGCGCCAACGGCATACTGGATTGCTTCCAGCGCATCAGAAGGATGTCACGCCCGCGCTTCCAGGACGTCATCATCCCGGTCAATCCCAAACCCAGGGCCAGCGGCACCCAGCCACCTTCGATAATCTTAGCGGTATTGGCAGCGAAGAATACCGAATCCACCACGAACAACGCCCCAAACACCGACACCGCAGCCGCCCGGGACCAATGGAACTGACGGCGGAATACCACCATCGCCAGCACGGCGGTACACAGGAAGGTGCCGGTCACGGCGATGCCATACGCCGAGGCCAGATTGTCCGAGGTCTTGAACGCCAACACCAGCAGCACGACACCCACCGCCAACGCGGTATTGACCTGCGGCACGTAGATCTGGCCTTCCTCGGTGTTCGACGTATGGCGCACGGTCATGCGCGGCAGGAAGCCAAGCTGCATGCATTGACGTGCCATGGAGAATGCGCCGGAAATCACCGCCTGACTCGCGATCACCGTGGCGGCGGTCGCCAGGATCACCATCGGCAGCCGCATCCAGGACGGCCCCAGCAGGAAGAACGGGTTCTGGATCGCCGCTGGATCGTGGATCATCAGCGCGCCCTGGCCAAAATAGTTCAGGATCAGACAGGGCAACACGAAGGTCAGCCAACTGATGCGGATCGGCTTGGCGCCAAAATGCCCCATATCGGCATACAGTGCCTCGGCGCCGGTCACGCACAGCACCACAGCGCCCAGGACGAAGAACGCCATCCCCTTGTATTGGATGCACAGCGCGATGGCATAGGTCGGAGAGATCGCCAGCAGCACATAGGGATGCGGCACGATCTCGATCAGTCCGAACAGACCGATCAGGAAGAACCATACCACCATGATCGGGCCGAACACCCGCCCAACGTTGCCGGTGCCCTTGTACTGCATGGCGAACAGCGCCAGAATCACGACGATGCTGATCGGCAGCACGTAGAATTTCAGGTCGGGGGCGGATACTTCCAGCCCCTCGACGGCCGACAGCACAGAAATCGCGGGGGTGATCACCCCGTCGCCGAAAAACAGGCACGCACCAGCGATACCGACCAGCGCGATGGCGCTTTTTACGCTGCGCCCGACCGAAACCCGCTGCGCCAGCGCCATCAGCGCCAGAATCCCACCTTCGCCGCGGTTATCCGCTCGCATTACCAGAAAGACATATTTGATCGTCACGATGACAATCAGTGACCAGAAGATCAGCGACAACACGCCCATGATCTCGACGGGCGTGGTCTTGTCGGCGTCGAAAAGTTGCAGGCTGGCCCGGAACGCATATAGCGGGCTGGTCCCGATGTCGCCGTAAACAACGCCCAGCACCGCCATCAGCATACCGAAACTCGGCTTCGCTGGGCGATGGTCGCCGGGCTCCTGATCGTCGCTCAAATAGATACCCTCATGATGCCGACAGATGGCCCATATCCCAGGGCGCGGCGTCCATTACATGGCCCCCTATCCGGGGGCAAGCCGCGTGTAACCCTGGCAGGTGGACGCTATTCCAGCACCTGCGCCGAGAACTCCACCCATTCCCGCCGGTTCAGCCCGCTATTCTCCCGGGTCACGGCCTCTCCGGCCAGCATCCGCTTCACCACGGAAAGCATTTGCGCCGACAGCGTCACCGCGCCCAGCCGGTAATCGCGGAACGCCGCGGCGGCGACCGGCACCCAGGCTTCGGTCATCCGCATCATCGCATCGGCATAGACCCGGATTTCATACTGGGCATGCGAGTCGGCGCGCAACGACAGGAAGTGAAACAGGTTATGCAGGTTGGTCTTCCAGTACCACTGCGTGTAGGTGTTCAGCGTCAGGTTCATCCGAGCCAGTTCGCGGGCGAGGCCCTTGCGATCGGGATCGGCGCCCTCGCCTTCGTTCAGCATCGACGCATAGTGCGCGTAGCAGCGTTCGGCATCGTCGCGCAGCAGGTGCAGCACGTCCGCGGCTTCCTCGCCTTCCAGCACGTCGCCCCTGCCCTGCCGGTTGACCACCGACTGGGCCGCGAGCTGTTCGGGCGCCGGAATGTAGAATTCCTTGTCCATGATCGAGTAGCGCGCCGAGTACTCGTTGACGCTGGCGGTGCGGTGCCGGATCCATTGCCGGGCGACGAAGATCGGCAGTTTGACGTGGAACTTGATCTCGCACATCTCGAACGGCGTGGTGTGCCGGTGGCGCATCAGATAGCGGATCAGCCCGGCATCCTCCTGCACCCGCTTGGTGCCGCGCCCATAAGACACGCGTGCAGCCTGCACGATGGCGGAATCGTCGCCCATGTAGTCGATGACCCGGACGAAGCCGTGGTCCAGGACCGGGAAGGCGTGAAACAGCATCGCCTCCAGGTCCGGAACGGTAGGCCGGATGGTGGCGGCGGAGCGGGCACGCGCGTCCGCGATCTCGCTCTCCTGCTGTGCCGTGTTCGTCGTGTCAGCCAAAATACCCTCCCGCCAAATCGTCAGCCCGCACTGTGCGCTGGAAGCCGACAAAAGTCCTTCCCAGCCCCTCTGTTTTGTTTATCATACCGCATTGCAAAATGGAGATGCGGATGCCGGCGGGTGGTATGAGCCAGACTCAGGTCCAAAGCCAGTTCCCAGCACAACCCCAGCCGCATGGCAGTATGGAGGGATACGATCCCAATTCGTTTTTCTGTGAAATGCTGCGGCCCGGCCAGCCCCCGCACCCGACACTGACGTTACTGATTTCGCGCCTCGCCTCGCTGCCGATCGAAAGCCTGCGCCAACGCGCCCGCGACGCGGAGCGGGATTTGCTGGACCGGGGCATCACCTTCACGGTGTATTCCGATGCCACGGCGATCGATCGCATCCTGCCGTTCGACCTGATCCCCCGGGTAATCACCCCCGGCGAGTGGCACCAGATCGAAACCGGCGTGATCCAGCGCGTCCGCGCGCTGAACATGTTTCTGTACGACATCTACCACGAGCGGAAAATTCTGAAGGACGGCATCCTGCCGGCCGATCTGGTGCTGAAGAACGCCGGCTACTGCCAGGCGATGGTCGGCTTCGACGTGCCGTTCAACACCTATGTCCATGTCTGCGGCACCGACATCGTCCGCGACGAAACCGGCGCCTTCAGGGTGCTGGAGGACAATGCCCGCACACCGTCCGGTGTCGCCTACGTCGTTGAAAACAGGCACATGAGCCTAAGAGTCATGTCCGACCTGATGACCAGCCTGCGGGTGCGCGGCGTGGACGAATATGGGCTGCGCCTGCACAACGCCATGGCCGAGATCGCCCCGGCGGGCGTCGAGGACCCCCAGGTCGTCGTGCTGTCGCCCGGCATCTTCAACTCCGCCTACTTCGAGCATGTGTT
This sequence comes from Pseudomonadota bacterium, assembly GCA_021807975.1. Lineage (GTDB taxonomy): Bacteria > Pseudomonadota > Alphaproteobacteria > Acetobacterales > Acetobacteraceae > Rhodopila. The sequence continues at coordinate 8,876 of JAKBCJ010000036.1, forward strand.
CCTGGCGCGCGAGATGGGCGTGCCGCTGGTCGAGGGCCGCGACCTGACCGTCGAGGGCGGCAAGGTCTGGATGCGAACGACCTCTGGCCTGGCGCAGGTACATACGATCTATCGCCGCATCGGCGACGACTTCCTGGACCCCGATGCATTCAACCCCGACAGCATGCTGGGCGTGCGCGGACTGATCGAGGCGTGGCGCCGCGGCCAGGTAGCCATTGCCAACGCCGTCGGCACAGGCGTGGCCGACGACAAGGCGATCTACGCTTATATGCCGCGCATCATTAAGTATTACCTGTCGGAAGAGCCGATCCTGCCGAACGTCGATACGCGGATCTGCGCGGAACCGGACGCGCTGGCATACACACTTGATCACCTGCATGAACTGGTGGTCAAACCGGTGGCGGAATCCGGCGGTTACGGCCTGCTGATCGGGCCGCACGCCTCCAAGGCCGAATTGTCGGAATTCCGGGCGCTGCTGAAGGCCGATCCGGCCAACTACATCAGCCAGCCGACGCTGAAACTGTCGGTTTCCCCCACATTATGCGCCGACGGTGTCCGCCCCCGCCATATCGATCTGCGGCCGTTCGCAGTCACCGGCAAGGACACCTGGGTGCTACCCGGCGGCCTGACCCGCGTGGCGCTGCGGGCCGGAACATTGGTGGTGAATTCGTCGCAGGGCGGCGGTTCGAAAGATACCTGGGTGCTCGCCGAATGAACGCCATCGCCAAACCCCACAAAGTCCATCTGATCGCGCGTCACGCCGAAGGCACGATCTGGCTCGCCCGCTATATGGAGCGGATCGAGAATATGGCGCGCATCCTGGACGTGACCAACACCTTTGCCCGCGACGCCGACGACACCCGCAACTGGCTGTCGATCCCGCGCATCAATGGCGACCTGACCGAGTTCTACAAGAAGCATTCCGAAGCCACCCAGCGTACCGTCGGCGAGTTTTATCTGCTGGATTCCGACAACTACACCTCCGTTCAGTCGTTCATCGCCGCCGCCCGGGAAAACGCCCGGACATTGCGTGCCCTTATCCCGACCGAAATGTGGTTGCAGATCAATGTGTTTCACGGCCGAATCCGGGCGCTGACGGCGGCAGACATTGCCCCGGGCCACTTCACCGCGGTCTGTGCCATGCTGAAGGATGGCGCCCAGGCCCATACCGGCATCACCGAGGGCACGCTGTACCGCGACCAAGCATGGCATTTCTACATGATCGGCCGCTATCTGGAACGCGCCGATCAGACCACACGGTTGCTGGACACGCGCTTTCATTCGTTGGCACCGCGGTCCGATGCGGTCGATGCCGACATCGATGCGGGCCAGTGGAATGCCCTGCTGCGGGCGGCGGCGGGGTATCACGCCTACCGCCGCGAACACCCCACCGGCTACAACGCGCAAGAGGTCGCCAGCTTCCTGCTGGCCAACACCGCATTCCCGCGATCCGTCGGGTTGAACCTTGCCCAGACAGAATGGCATCTGACGCAGTTGCGGACCCGCTATTTCCTGCGCATGCCAGCCGCGCTGGAACGGCTGGATGCGCTGAACGGCATGATGACGCACCAGAACGTCGCCGAACTGGCGGGGCGCAAGCTGTCGCCGTTCCTGGACTATGTGCAGCGAGAGATCGGCTCGCTGCACCAGGATATCGTCGGGACGTTCGGCGGGTAATCGGCGTTGGCCGCGTTGCGCTGGGACCGCGATCCTGTTTACGCTGCGGCTATGCCATCCGCCATCCGATCGTCCGTCTGTCCGCACGACTGTCCATCCACCTGCGCCCTGTCGATCGAGGTGCTGGACGGAAACCGCATCGGCTCCGTCCGGGGTGCGGAGGATAACAGCTACACCGCGGGGGTGATCTGCGCGAAAGTGTCGCGCTACGCCGAACGCATCCACCATCCGAACCGGCTGACCCAGCCCTTGTTGCGCACCGGCCCCAAAGGCAGCACGCAGTTCCGCCCAATCGGATGGGCGGAGGCGCTGGACCGCATAGCCGAACGCTTTGCCGCCGACACCGCGACGCACGGATCGGAATCGGTCTGGCCGTTCTTTTTCGCCGGGACCATGGGGCTGGTGCAGCGCGATGGCATCAACCGGCTGCGCAACGTCATGCGCTACTCCCGCCAGAAGATGACGATCTGCACTCCGCTGGCCGAAATCGGCTGGCAGGCCGGCGTCGGGCAAAGCCGCGGCGTCGATGCGCGGGAGATGGCACAGTCGGACCTGATCGTGGTCTGGGGCGGCAATCCGGTTTCCACTCAGGTCAACGTCATGACCCATATCAGCCGGGCTCGGAAAGAGCGCGGGGCGAAACTGGTGGTCATCGATCCGTACAAGACCCCAACCGCCGCTGCTGCCGATATTCACTTGGCACCCCGCCCCGGAACCGACGGCGCGCTGGCCTGCGCGGCGATGCATGTCGCCTTCCGCGACGGCTATGCCGACCGCGACTACATGCGCCAGTACACCGATTGCCCGGAGGCGCTGGAAGCGCACCTGCGCGATCGCGGCCCGGACTGGGCGTCCGCGATTACCGGATTGTCCGTCGAATCCATCGAGTCCTTCGCCGCTTTGTATGGGCGAACGCAGCGCAGCTTCATCCGCGTCGGCTACGGATTCGCCCGCAGCCGCAACGGCAGTGCCGGGATGCACGCCGTATCGTGCCTGCCCGCCGTCACCGGCGCCTGGCAGCACGAAGGCGGCGGGGCTCTGTGGTCCAATCGCGGCCTCTATCATTGGAACAAGACGCTGATCGAGGGCCTGGACGCGCTTGATACCCGTATCCGGGTCATGGACATGAGCAGGATCGGCAGCGTGCTGACCGGTGACCGCACCGAACTGGGTGATGGGCCGCAGGTCCATTCCATGATCATCCAGAACCAGAACCCGCTGACCGTCTGCCCCGACAGCAACCGCGTGCGGCGCGGTTTCGCCCGCGACGACCTGTTTGTCGCCACCCACGAACAGTTCATGACCGAAACGGCCCGCTGGTCCGATATCGTGCTGCCCGCAACGATGTTCATGGAGCATGACGACCTGTACCAAGCCGGTGGCCACAGCCATATCCAGATCGGTGCCAAACTGATCGAGCCGCCGGGCGAATGCCGCTCCAACCATCAGGTTATCCAGGCGCTCGCCGCCCGGCTGGGGGCGAAGCATCGCGGATTCGAGATGACGGCGATGGAAATCATCGATGCGACGCTGCTGGCGTCCGGCTACCCGGACGCCAAAACGGTGCAGGAAAGCCGCTGGATCGACGAAATGCCCGCCTTCCGCACCGCGCATTTCCTGGACGGTTTCCCGACGAAGGACCGGCGTTTCCACTTCGCGCCGGACTGGGCCGCGCTGGGGGACAACCACGGGGCAATGCCCAAGCTGCCAGACCAGATGGACAATATCGAGGCCAGCAGCCCCGACGCACCATTCCGACTGGTCACCGCGCCGGCCCGGAGCTTCCTGAACACCAGCTTCACCGAAATGGCATCCGGGAAGAAGCGGGAGGGCCGGCCGACGGTGTCGATGCATCCCGACGATGCCCGCAAGCTGGGCCTGACCGATGGCGCGAAAGTACGCCTGGGCAACGCCAGGGGCGAGGTCATTTTGCACGCCCGCATCGCCGCCGGCCAGCAGCCGGGCGTGCTGGTGTCGGAGAGTGTGTGGCCGAGCGAATGTTTTGAGGGCGGGATTGGGATCAATGCGCTGACCAGCGACGAACCGGGGCCGCCGTGGGGCGGCGCGGTGTTTCACGACATCGCGGTCTGGATGCGGGCCGAAGTCGCCGAGGTGGCCTTGGCCGCCGACTAACCCCTGGCCCTGCCATTTTCCAATCCTGCCCCATATGCGTTGTGCGGCTCGTCGAATGGTCGGCGGACAGCGATGGAGGAGAAAGCGGAATGGCCACGCTCAAACGGCATGCCTCGGCGAAATGGCAGGGCTCCGGCAAGGATGGCAGCGGCAGCCTGACCACCCAAAGCGCGACCCTGAAGGACACGCCGTACGGCTTCAACTCCCGCTTCGGCGACGGAAAAGGAACCAATCCGGAGGAATTGATCGCCGCCGCGCATGCCGGCTGTTTCAGCATGGCGACCGCGTTTCAACTCAGCGGTGCCGGGCACCCGCCTGAGAGCATGGACTGTTCCGCCGATCTGACGATGGAGCAGGAAGCGGGTGGCTGGAAGATTGCCGCGGTCCATCTGAAGCTGACCGCGAAGGTGCCGGGGCTGGATGACGCGAAGTTCCAGGAACTGGCACGCGGGGCGAAAGAGAATTGCCCGGTGTCGAAAGTGCTGAACGCAATGATAACGCTGGACGCCAAACTGGTATAGCCAACGCCTTGCCACGGCCGGCGGAGGCTGGCCGTGGCAAGGAGCCGGGGAACCGTCCCCTTCGACTTCAGACCGCCCGGTAGCGATCCACGCCGCCGGCATCGGTTTCCAACCGCAACTGCCCAAGCCCCAGCATGTGGTTCACATGCGCCAGCACCTCGCCAAAGGCGAAGCCGGTCTGATGCGCATCCAGTGGACGGTTGAACAGAAACGGCACGATTTCCGCCACCGACAGCGGCCGGTCCTGGCACGAGGCCGCGAGTTCCGCGCAGCGCAGCGCGTGATGCTCGATCAGTTCGTCCACCCGGTCATGCAGGCCGTGGAACGGCAGCCCGTGCCCCGGCAGCACCAGCACGTCCGGCGCGACACTGGCTTTGATCGCCCGCAGCGAAGCCAGGTAGATACCCAGTGCATCCAGGTCCGGTTCCATCGGATGCACGCTGACATTGGGCGAGATCCTGGCGATAACCTGATCGGCGGCGAGGAACAGCTTCTCCTCCGGCCGGTACAGCATCGCCTGTTCCAGCGCGTGTCCGCCACCAGTTTGCACGCCGAAGGCGCGGCCGCCGATCGTGATCGTGTCGCCATGCTTGATCCGGTGATAGGACGCCGGAACCCCGGTCGTGCGCTTCAGATACTCATGCCCGCGGCTCAGCACGATGTCGGTTGCCTCTGCCGACAGGCCGTGGCGCCGGTAGAACGGGCGGAACACCGCTTCCCCGTGGTCGGCGGGCGCGCATTGCAGAACCACGCTGTGCAGATACTCCGGCCGCGGCATGGTGAGGTCCAGGCCATAGGTCTCGCACAGCCAGCCGGCGAGGCCGACATGGTCTGGATGAAAATGGGACACGAGAACCGATCTGAGTTTCTGCCTGGCGAGCGGACCGGAAATGATCGCTTTCCATGCATCCCGGCATACATCCGTACCTAGTCCTGTATCAAAAACCGTCCAACCGCCAGAATTTTCGATAAGATAGACATTGACGTGATCAAGTCTGTAAGGAAGTGGTAACCTTATCCAGGCTATACTAGGCGCTACGTTGATGACTTCGCCCAACGCGGGCGGAGTGGCGAATGGAAACGTCAGTTTGGACGGATGAGAAGACTGCATCCGGCATAGCTAGCAAACCCTTCGCCGATGGGAAACCGGCAGGCCACAAAAGCCAGGATGAGGTCGATGGAGCGAGTGGGAGAAAGGGGCGCATGACGCTTCACGGAGGCGGGCCGCCCAAGCCGCGTGGGCGGATGCAGCCGCACCGGACCTACCAGACTGTTATCGCCGAAGGTCTGCCGCGCGGATTCCGCCATTTCGCCCTGAAGGGCCGGTTCCGGCCACCCGGCACCGGGAACCGCCAGGAAACAGCCGAACGGTCCGCGCGCCTGGCGGTTCGGATGAATGCACACCTGGAATGGGACCCGGTACCGCCGCGCCAGCCCGGGCTGGAAGACCCAATTCGCAAGGATCATCCGGAACCGCCCGATAATCCATACATTCCGGCGGGATATACCTACCTGTTGCAGTTCGTGGCGCACGACATGGTGGCGACACGGCTGCCGTTCTGGGCAGCCACCAGCCTGGATCAGGACACCGCCAACAATCGAGATCGCCGACTGAACCTCGATGCCTTATACGGCGATGGCCCAACCGCGTTACGCATGATCTATGCGCCCGACGGAACTGACGACACCGGACGAACCAAGTTGCAAATCGGCCGATCCGGCGCGGTGGCCAGCGAGGACGGCACACCGGTCTGCCCGTTCCGCGACATCGCGCGCACGGCTCTGCACAACACGACGGCCGATCTGCCGGGTCTGACCGAACCCTTGATCGCCGACGCACGCAACGACGATCATGCGCTGATTTCCCAACTTACAATGGTGTTTTCCCACCTGCACAACCTGTTTGTGGACCGCCAGACCCCGCCGTCGGCGGACGCATCCACGACGGACTTTACCCGGGATACGGCAATGCGCTTCGCTCATGCCCGGGAAGCAACCACGCTGATCTACCGCCGCATCATCCGCGACGATTTGCTGAAGCGCCTGCTGCATCCGTCCGTGCATGCATTGTACTCGACTGGCCGGCCGCCCTTCCTGGATTTGCTGTCCGGCGCCAGGAACGCCGGCGTGCCGCTGGAATTTTCCCACGCCGCCTTCCGGTTCGGCCACGCGATGGTGAAAGACTCCTACCGCATCAACGCCGCGAGCCCCGCCTTCGGCCAGTGCATGAAGGACGCGCTGACCCGGTTTTCGTCGAGCGGCAACACACGGATGGAGCCGCTGCCCGCATCCTGGTTGATCCAGTGGTCCAACTTCTTCAATATCGTCGGTGTATCCGAACCGAATCTTATCAATCTCAGCCGGCGCATCGGACCGTCGGAGCCCAACACGTTGTCCGCGGCAACTTTTGGACCCATCGACCCGTCGGGTGGCGGCGGCGTTTTCTATCGCGACCTGATCAGCGGCGAGCTGGCCAACCTGTGGCCGGTGTCCGAACTGCTGGCCGCGATGCGGGAACACGAGTCGCTCGCCCCGCTGGTAAACGCGTCGCCCCTGCTGCGCGAAGACTACTGGCAGAATGAAATCATGGCCTGGCTGCGCAGCGGCGACTTTCCGGGTGCGCCACGTGCCCGGGCCGGACTGCGCGAGAAGGCCGAGGCTGACGACATCGCAGCGCTCGGCGTCGATCCGCCGCTGCTGTTTTTCGTGTTGTTCGAGGCCTTCAAGGATCCCGAAAGCCTGGGCTGCCGGCTGGGCCGATTCGGTTCGATCGTCGTCGCCGATCCCTTGTTCGGCGAGTTGAACAACCGCCTGCCGTCGGAGGAAGTCTATGGCTCGCTGGCCGAACAACTGGACGCGATCCATCCGGGTTTCGGCGACCCGGTATTCGACAGCCCACCGACGATGGCCACGCTCATCGGGTTCATCGACCGGCATCTGCGGGCCAACCCGGACCCGGCGATGAACACACCCTCGTTGCTGTAACCGCCGCCGAACCCAAAAAAACCTCCCGTTCCTGCCCTGGCGCGCCACCGCCCGCCCCGCCATAATGGCCGCAACTGGCAATCGGAGACCCACCCCATGACAACACAACCCCTCCTCGCGCACCGTCCGCTCGGGCGCGGTGGCCTGTCTGTCTCCGCCATCGGCCTGGGCTGCATGTCGCTGTCCGGCATTTACGGTTCGGCGGAGGACGCGGTGTCCGAGGACTTGATCCGCCATGCGATTGACATGGGCGTGGATCACTTCGACTCCTCCGACATGTACGGCTGGGGCCATAACGAACTGGTGCTAGGCCGAGCCTTGAAGGGCCGGCGCGACAGAGTCGTACTGGCGACCAAGTTCGGCCAGACTCAGCGGCCCGGCCAGTCGAACGGTGTTAACGGCCGCCCCGAGTACGTGATCGAGGCCTGCGAGGCCAGCCTGAAGCGGCTGGGGGTGGACGTCATCGACCTGTATTACCAGCACCGCGTCGATCCGGCCGTCCCGGTCGAGGACACGGTCGGCGCGATGGCGAAGCTGGTTCAGCAAGGCAAGGTGCGGTTCCTGGGCATGTCTGAAGCGGCTCCGGACCGGATCCGCCGAGCGCATGCCGTGCATCCGATCGCCGCCGTGCAGACCGAATACTCGCTGCTGTATCGCGAGGAAGCCGAGGAAACCCGCAAGACCACCGTCGAACTGGGCATTGGCTTTGTCGCCTATTCCCCGCTGGGGCGGGGCTTTCTGACCGGGGCGATCAAGACCTTCGCCGATGTCGATGGCCGCCGGGCGGCACATCCGCGGTTCCAGGAGGCGAATTTCGAACAGAATCGGGCGCTGGTCGCGAAGATCGAGGATATCGCCGCGGCAAAGGCCTGCACCCCGGCGCAGGTGACGCTGGCCTGGCTGCTGGCGCAGGGGCCGGACGTCGTCGCCATCCCTGGTACCCGCTATGCACCACGCCTTGATGAGAACATCGGCGCCCTGAACGTGGACCTGTCGGCTGCCGACGTGGCGTTGATTTCCGCGGCGATCCCGGCGGGGGCGGCGGCCGGCACACGGTATCCGGCGGGCGGGATGGCGGGGGTATTCATCTAGCGGCCGCTGCCAAACAAACGAACCACTTGACGCGGGCCGGCCGCCGGGCTCGCCGCCAGGGGTCGGGAGGAAACGCGCAGGCAATCGAACGTGTGGCCAGTACCATGTAAACCGCGCGATTGGCGGCCTCGCGCATGCTGTTCGGTGTCGGACCCTTGCTTTCCCGCAAACCACCCCGCCAGCGCGTCGCCTGAACCGCCGTCAGGGGCCCGACGATCACCGCCGCCCCTTTCGCGGAACGCCCTTACTGGTTCGTCACCTCGATCATCGCGCGGACCTTGGGATAAACCTCCCGCGCCCAGCGGGAGCCGCTGAACACGCCGTAGTGCCCTACGCCTGTCTGTAAATGGTGGCGCTTCTGGTTGATCCGGATGCCGCTGCAAAGGTCAAGTGCCGCCATGGTCTGGCCGATGGCGCAGATATCGTCGCGCTCGCCCTCCACGGTCAGCAGCGCGGTGCGGCGGATCGCTTCCGGCTTCACCTTTTCGCCATGCCAGGTCAATTTGCCCAGCGGCAGATCGTGATCCTGGAACACCCGCTTAACGGTTTCCAGGTAGAACTCGGCTGGCAGGTCCATGACCGCATTGTATTCGTTATAGAATTTCGTATGGGCGTCGGAAGCGACGACATCGCCGCATGCCAGTGCGCGGAACTGGCCGATATGTGCGTTCATATGGCGGTCCAGGTTCATCGTCATGAACGCCGTCAACTGCAGAAAGCCCGGATAAACCTGGCGGAAAGCCCCTTTGTAGCGCCAGGGCACTTTGGCGATCAGGTTTTTCTCGAACCATTCGATGGTGCGGGATTTCGCCAGGTCGTTGACCTTGGTGGGATTTTGCCTTGTGTCGATCGGGCCTGCCATCAGGGTCAGACTGCGCGGCTGGGCCTTATTGCCGTGTTCGGCCATGACTGCCGTCGCGGCCAGGGCGGCGACCGCTGGCTGGCAGACGGCGATCATGTGACTGCCTTCGCCCAGGACCTCCATGAACCGAATCAGGTGATCGACATATTCGTCGAACCCGAACGTCCCATCGGACAGCGGCACATCCCGGGCATTTTTCCAGTCGGTGATATAGACATCGTGATCGGGCAGCAGCACCGCCACCGTGCCGCGCAGCAGGGTCGCGAAATGCCCCGACATCGGCGCCACGACAAGCACCCTGGGCTGCTCGATTTCCGTGTCCTTGCGGAACCGCAGCAGCGCGCCGAACGGGGTTTCGAATCGCACCTCCTCGGTCACGCCGACGACATCGTTGCCGATCCTGGCGGAACGGAAGCCGTAATCCGGCCGGTGGTGCGACAACGCGCTGTCCGCCAGCAGATTGCATGCCGCCCCGAACTGCCGAAGCGGCTGCGGGGTGAATTCGCCCAAATCCATCGCCCGCGCGAAACCGGCCCCGAAACGGGCGAGCTGGCGTGCGGGGAACAGCAGGTCGGCCTGCGCCTGGTAAATTTTGTAGATCATCGCCTGCTGTATCACGAAGGCCCTGTCACTGAATTGTTATCACGTTAACACAAACGCTCGCCATGTCATCGCACATGTTGCTATATTGCGGCGCAGCATGCCAGCACGATCGGGGGTTGTCACCATGGCAGGGGCCAC
>JAKBCJ010000400.1 GCA_021807975.1 Pseudomonadota bacterium
GAACCGACCTCACGAGCCGCCGGGCGATGGCGATGATGCGGTGTGCCTCCGACCACAGTCCATAGGGTTCCAGATTGTCCAGCGGCGCCCACACGGCGGCGGTAACGTCGGTGGCCGCGACGGGATCGCCAGAGACCCAGCGGGCGGCGAAATCCAGGATCGTATAGTGGAAGCGGACTCTGCCGTCCTCGTCGCGGCGGATGGTGTCCACATGGGCGCAGAAATGCAGCTCCCCGACCTCCAGCCCACATTCTTCCATGAGTTCCCGCCGAGCGGCTTGTTCGCAGGTTTCGCCGATGTCCTGGGCGCCGCCGGGAAGGGTCCAGCTTCCCAAGTTCGGCGGCTTGCCGCGCTGGCACAGCAAGACATGGTCGCCTTTGATGACCACGATCCCGATGCCGACGATGGGGCGGGCGGGATACTCGCGGTCGCTCATTTCTTGTCCGGTGCCGCTGGGGTTTCGGCTTTCAGGTCGTCGATCGTTGGCACCAGCGATTTCTCCTTCCACGCACCGATCTGGTAGAACCAGCCGGCCAGCCTGGCATTCAGCTTGTCGGCTTCCGGGGTGCCTGAGGCGGCAAATCGGGCCCAGACGTCCTTGTCTGCGTGGAACAGGGTGACGGTGACGGCAAGCCCGTCGGTGGCGGTAAAGACGGCGTGGCCGGCCTCGGTGCCCGGGGCGTCCGCCTTTACCTCGGTGAAGGTCAGGTGTTCCAGCGCCCGGGCGACGTTATCGACCTTGTAGGCTTCCAGTGGCGGATGATCCGCTGGTTTGGTCACGGCGAACTTGCCGTCGGTCTTGCCGAAGGTCAGGGCGCCGTCGCCGACGGAAACCGAGGCGATGCGGTCGTGTTGGATATCGATGATATCGCGATCCAGCCACGCCGCCGGGTCGGCATCCGCCTGCGGACTTCCATCCGCCAGCCAGGACTGGTTGTCGCCGGGGCGGCGGACATAGACTTCGTCGGGACCGTGGCCCTGGCCGCGGACGCGGCTGTGGCCGATGATCAGGGCCAGGATGGGTTTGCCCGCGCTGTCCGCCACACGCAGCAGAACGCCGGTGGCGGCCGCGCCGTTGGGATCGTCCACACCCAGGCGGCTGAACTCCGACGGGTTGCTGGTGCGGGGCTCCGCCAGGCGCAGTTCGGTCAGGGCGGTCAGCAGGCCGCGCAGCTTGGATGGCTGGATCGGGTAGTCATGCATGGATGCCACCCCCCAGCCGTCGCCGTTCGGGCGCTTTTCGATGACGGTTTGCTTGCCCTGATGGGTGATTTCCAGTTTCGCGGCGGAGGCCAGCTTCGGCGCCAGTCCGGGGAACATCAGGGTTCCTTGCGTTGCCCGGGTCTGTTCAACCGGAGCGGTGCCGGCGCCGAAATACCAGCCACCGGCCAGCGCCACGACCGCGGCGGCGACCAGGATTATCAGACGGCGCGCGGTCATGACCGAACCCTCGTGCGGCGGCGGCGTTGTATAATGCCCATGACGATGGCGAGGATGGTCAGCAGCGCGGGCACCAGTACGATGGTCAGTATCCGCATTTCGTCAGCCAGAGTGGAGATGTCGCGGTTCAGTTCCAACTGCACTGCCCGCAGCTTCTGGCGGGTATCCAGCACGTCCTGGCGGGCAGCGTCGATGGCGGCGCGTTGCTGGGGGGTGATGACGGCATCGGTGTTGGCCTTGTCGCCCTCGGCGCCGCCGGAACGAAGCGTGCGAAGCTGCTTTTCGGTATTCTCCAGATGGGTCTGCAACGCCTGTTGGGTCTGCCGGAATTTCGTTTCGGCATCGGCCTGGATGGCGGCGACCAGGGTGAACGGGCGGTTGGTGTCGCCGCGGGAGCGCAGGCCGATCAGAGCGTCGCTGCCCGACAGGGTGCCGATCAGGTTGGCGACGAACGGGCCGTTGTCGGCGAACGGGGTGGCGGTCTGCTGGCCGAAGAAGTCGGCGCTATGCACCCAGAACCGGTCGTCCAGGATGTCGGAGTCCGCGACAACGACCATGTTGGCTGGCGCATCGGTTTGGGCCTTGTGGGCGGAGAAACCAGCCGGTCGCTTTTGGCCGGGGGCCAGCGGCGGCGGACCTTGGTAAGCCGATTTCAGGACGCCGTGGATGCGGGCGGCGATCACCCGCGGCCCCCCCTGCGGTTTGAAGCCGGCGAGCAGCTTGGCGGGTTCGGGGAGTGAGACCTGTCCGACCGACAGCATCCCGCTGCTGTCGCTGCTGCTCAGCAACGGGGTGAAGTCGATCGCGGCGTTTGGTGCTTTGGTCAGAAAGCCCGAGGAGGCAACAGTCACCTGTTGCAGATCGGCGGTGGCCGGATCGTCGTGGTTGATGCCGTCACGGATGTTGAACCAGGCGACATAGCTGACCGCCGGTTCGCCCTCGCCGTTGCCGGATCGGACACGCCAGGCGCCGGTCAGGTCGCCCACGACCTTGGTTGGATCGAAGTCGATACCCCACGCGTCGAACAGCGGCTTCAGGTCGGAATGGGTGTCGGCCGGCGGCATGCCGGTGGGCGAGGGGGCTGCCGCCATTGCCTCGCTCCAGGGGTCCACCATGGCCATCAGCTTGCCGCCGCGCATGACGAACTGGTCGATGGCATACAGGGTCGCGGGGGACAGGTTCCGCGCCTCGGCCACCAGCAGCACCTGAATATCCGGATCGATCACCTGAGCGTCGGTCGGGACGGTCTTCACGGTGTTGGTCTGGCGCAGCAGGACCGACGATGCATAGGGCTGGCCGCCCGGTCCCCGGCCCTGCGTCATCATCATGGTCCGCGGGTCGCCGTCGAGCGGCAGTGACGACATCACGCCGACAACGGGGCGGTTGGGGTTCGACAGTTCGTACACCAGCTTCGTCAGGTCGTATTCCAGGAAGCGCTCACGTTCGGCCTGGAAAAACGGAATGGTCCGTTCGTCATCTTCAAGATTGGTGCCCGCAAGGCCGAAGTAAACCTGCGTGCCGCTCTGATCCAGCGGCACGCCTTGCAGGCCGTATGCCATTGCCTTGTCTTCGATGTCGCTGAACGGTTCTGGATCGAACAGTTCCAGCTTCACTTTGCCGCCGGATTGCGACGCGTAGTCCGCCAGCATCTGGCGTACGTGGTCGGCATAGGTGCCATAGGACGGGACGGTGCTGCCGAGTTCGCGGGAATAGAACAGCCGCAGGGTGACGGGTTCCTTCAGGCCGCCGAGGATCTGCTTCGTTCCCTTGGACAAAGTGTAGATATGGCCCTGTGTCAGGTCCAATTGCACATTCGCCAGACGGGCGTCGGCGAACATATTGACCCCGATGGCGATCGCGGCGGCGGCGATGACACCGATGATGGAAAAGGACAGCCGGCGCATGTTTTTAGTCCGCCTTCCGTTGATCGACCAGCACGGTATTCAGGAACAGGAAGAACCCGATAAAGCTGGCGAAGTAGATCAGGTCGCGCAGGCTGACGATGCCCCGGGTGAAGTCGGTGAAACGCTCGATCACCGCGATGCGGCGGGCGAAGGCGCCCAGGGCCGGGATGCCGTGCGACAGGAAGTCGTTGACGATGGGATTGGACGCGACGGCGAAGACGAAACAGACTGCGACCGCCAGCACGAAGGCGATCACCTGGTTGCGGGTTGCAGCCGACATCGCCGCGCCGACCGATAGAAACGCCCCAGCGACCAGCAGGCTGCCGAGGTAGCCGGCCGCGATCACGCCATTGTCCGGCGAGCCGAGGATATTGACCGCGATGACGAACGGGAACGTCAGCAGCAGGGCGATGGCACAGAACGCCCAGGCGGCGAGGAATTTCCCGACCACCGCCTGGCCTTGGGTGATCGGCAGGGTCAGCAGCAGTTCGATGGTGCCGAGACGGCGTTCCTCGGCCCACAGGCGCATGGTGATCGCGGGGATCAGCAGCAGGAAAACCCAGGGGACGAAGGTAAAGAACGGGTTCAGATCGGCGATGCCGCGATCGAAGAACTGACCCAGGTTGAAGGTCAGCGCGCCCTGCAGCACCAGGAAGATGACGATGAACACGGTGGCGACCGGGGTGGCGAAATAGCCCCGCAATTCCCGGTTCGCGATGGTCAGGGTTTGGCTCATCGTGCGGGCTCCGTCGTCAGCATGCGGAAGACCTCCTCCAGCCGGCCGGAAGGGTGGCGCTGTTCCAGTTCGGCGGGTGTCGCGTCGGCCACCACGCGGCCGCCGGCTATGACGATGGCCCGCGTGCAGACGGCGCCGACTTCCTCCAGGATGTGGGTGGAGATCACGATGGCCTTGTCCGGGGCCATCCGCTCGATCAAGGCGCGGACTTCATGCTTTTGATTGGGGTCCAGGCCGTCGGTGGGTTCGTCCAGCACCAGCACGGGGGGATTGTGCAGCAGCGCCTGGGCCAGGCCGACGCGGCGTTTGAAACCCTTCGACAAGGTTTCCACCGGCTGCAGGCGCACGCCGGGCAGCGTCGTCATCTGCATC
>JAKBCJ010000401.1 GCA_021807975.1 Pseudomonadota bacterium
CTCGGCGGGATGGGAACCTTGTTCGGCCCGACGATCGGCGCTTTCCTGCTGGTGTTCATCACCCAGGTCGTTCTGGGCCGGCTGCTGGACTTCCATCTGTTCGCGACTGGCTTGCTGCTGGTTATCCTGGTACTCGCCGCCCCGGGGGGAATTCTCGGCTTTGTCCGAACCCGGACAAGCCGCCGCCGGGCAATGGCGTCCGCGGAATGAGCAGCGAACCCGTCCTGCGTCTGGAGCATGTGTCCAAGAGCTTCCGGGGGCTGAAAGCGATCGACCAGGTCTCGTTCGCCATCCAATCCGGCTCCATCACCAGCATCATCGGCCCGAATGGCGCCGGGAAATCCACGCTGTTCAACCTGATCACCGGATATCTGCCGCTGAGCAGCGGTCGGATCGCGTTCCACGGCCGTCGGATCGACGGCATGGCCACCAACCGCATCGCGGAACTGGGCATCGCCCGGGCGTTCCAGATCGCCCGTCCATTCCGGGATCTGAGTGTGTTCGAAAACGTCCGCATAGGCGCACTGTTCGGCAAGGCAGGCGCCCGGGATGTTACCGCCACAACGGCCGGAGCCATGGAACTGGCGGACATTGGGCATCTGTCCCGCCGTCCCGCGAGCGCATTGACCGTAGGACAGTTACGCCACCTGGAGGTCGCGCGCGCCATTGCCACCCGGGCAACGCTGCTGCTGGCGGATGAGCCTTGCGCGGGACTGAACCCGACCGAGACGGCAGCGATGATCGGCGTGCTGCGGCAGGTTCGTGCCAGCGGTGTGACGGTAGTGCTGGTGGAACACGATATGCCGTCGGTGATGGAGGTATCGGATCGGTTGCTGGTGCTGGATGCCGGACGGCTGATCGCCGATGGCCCTCCTGCCGATATCCGAGAGGACCCCAAGGTGATCGCGGCCTATCTGGGCGTTATGGACGATGAGGGCTTGCCGTTCTCGTCGGACGATTCGTCCGTCTCGCCATAGTCTGTAAGCTGGAGGATCGGAGGCCGCCATGCCTGACTACGATGTTATCGTCGCCGGGGGCGGCAGCGCCGGTGTCGCCGCGGCGATTGGCAGCGCCCGGGCTGGCGCCCGCACCGCGCTGATCGAACGGGCCGGGTGCCTGGGCGGGGCTTCCACCATGCGAAACGTGCTGACCTATTGCGGTCTGTACACGCTGGGCAGCGAAACCCGCCAAGCGGTGCTGGGCGTCGCCGAGGAGGTGCTGACCCGGCTTCGGGCCTTGGGCGCCGTCACCGCCCCGTTCCGTCACCGTGGCGTCTTCGTGGTGTTCGATCCGGAAGCGGTAAAATACACGCTGGACGCCCTGTGCGCCGAGGCCGGTGTCGATGTCCTGCTGCATGCGTTCATCGCCGGGGCGGGGCGCGACGGCGACCAAGTAACGAACGTGACGTTCCATGACCACGCCGGCGCCCACACGATTGCGGCGAAGGCCTTTGTGGATGCCACGGGCGAGTGTGATCTGGCGGCCTTGGCGGGCGCGTCCACGCGTTACGGGAACAACGGCGCGGTGAACCTGGGTACGCTGGGAATGCGGTTTGGCGGCATTGCCCCGGACGTGCGCGTGGCGCTGCCGGCATTCGAGGCTGCGATCAAGGACGCCAAAGCCCGTGGAGCGGGGCCTCTGACCAAGGAAACCAGCGTGCTGGTGCGCCTGCCGCTGTCGGGCGACCTGTGCTGCTATATGGCGTCCGAGGATTACGATCCGCGCGATGTCCGAAGCTACAGCCTGGCGGAGGCCGGCGGACGGCGGCAGGCTCGGGCTTACCTGGACGTGCTGCGCTCCCTGCCGGGATGTGAGCATGCGTATCTCGTTTCAACTGGACCGGACTTCGGCACTCGGGAATCCCGCCATATCGACGCTGTCGAGCAACTGACCCGGGACCGCATCGCGGACCGGCGGCCATTGGCGGACAGTATCGCGCTGGGTGCCTGGGGTGTGGAGTGGCACGACCGGGAAACCTATGCCAGCAGCTTCGCGTTGCCGCCGGAGGGCGGCGCCTATGAAATTCCGTTACGCTGCCTGATGAGCCGCAACACGCCAAACCTGTTTGCCGCCGGCCGCACGATCGATGGGGACCGCCAGGCGGGGGCCAGCGTACGGGTGATGGGCACCGCGTTCGCGACCGGGCAGGCGGCCGGGGTTGCCGCGGCGTTGTATGCGCGCACCGGTTCGGCGGATGCCAGCCTGGTGCGTTCGGTTCTGCGCGGGCAGGGCGCGCTGATCGACGCGGCGGAGCTCGGGGCAATGCCGGTGGTTGAAACACGGCAGGCTTAGGATACGCGGCGAAATAAACGAATCGTTTGACGGCCTCCACCGGCCGCGCGTCCATCGAAGCGGTTATTTCAAGGTGAACCCTTAGGGATCAGCCGCCGCCGGCCAGGCTGCTCAATACAGAATCCGTATCCGCGCCAAGGCAAGGCGCCGGCCCGGTAGCGCGGCCGAACGAGGCGATCCACGGCAGGCCCGGCAACACCCCGGTTCCGTAGTCATCCCAAAAGCCGCGTGCGCGCAGGTGCGGGCAGGCAACCAGGTCCGCCGACCGGGCAAGCGGCGTTGTGCCCGCTGCCAGCCATTCGTCGTCGCCGGGGCCGCGGGTCACCGAACCGGACGGTTGCGGAGGAATACCGAGAAGGGGGGCGGCCATGGTCCAGAGCATGGCCTCGATCATGGAGAAATCCACTCGAACGACATCACCCGAGCGGCGGCGCCACACGCCGGCCGCGGCGATGAAGGCCAGCATCAGGCCGCACATCGGGTCCAGCCACGCCATCCCCACCCGGGGCGGTACGCCGGGGTGGCGGTTCAACCCGGCAAATCCGGTAAAGCATTGCAGCAGCGTGCCATAGGCGACCGCTCGGGAGTCCGGCCCGGTGCGGCCCGCCCCTGACGCCGACACGTAGATCAGGTTCGGGTTGACGGCTCGCAGCGCCTCCGCATCCAGGCCGAGGCGATCCATGACTCCGGTCGCGAAGTTTTCCACCAGAATGTCGGATCGGGCAGCCAGCGCCTTGGCGGCGGCGATGGACGCGGGCTGTTTCAGGTCCAGCACGATGGCTTTCTTGGCCTGCCCCAGAACGGTGTGCAGTTCCGACGCGCGCCCGGGGTCGCCGCTTCCCGGAGCCTCGACCTTGATGATCTCGGCGCCCATGGCGGCCAGATAGCGCGTTGCCGTCGGCCCGGCGATCACCCAACTGAAATCCAGCACGCGGATACCCGACAGCGGCAACGGGCCGCCACCAGCCGCAACCGGTTCGCCCGGGGTCAGGCTAAGCCCGAACGGGTGGCCGGGCATGCGTACGGCCTGTCCGGCCACCTGGACAGTCCGAAAGAAGTCCCGATGCCGCAACTGCGGGGAGTCCAGATGTTCAGCCGGCTCGCACAGCGGAAAGCTGGGCACATGGGCGGCCTGGGCGGTCGCCGCGATCCAGGACTTGGTCTTGCCGCGACTCCATGCCGACATCAGCGCATGCAGCGCATCCCAATTGGCGACACGGTCTTTCTTGGTCGCGAACCGAGGCTCCGATTCCCAATCAGGCGACCCCATCGCCTGCAGCCATGCCGCCCATTGCCGGTCCTCGCGCGGGGAGATCGCGACATAGCCGTCGCTGGCCGGCAGGATGCAAACCGTCGCGCCATTGCCGTCGCCGACGCGCTTGCGGGACCAGCTTTTGCCCGTCTGCCCCGCCCGCGCCAGTTCGGTGATCGCCAGCGTTGCCAGCGTCTCGTGCATCGACACATCGACGACGGCGCCATTGCCCGGCAGCGCCGCATGCATCCCGGCGCAGGCCGCGGCGATACCGGACACGAACGCCGATTGCTCACCGGCCGGGGCCATCGGCGGTTCGGACAGATCGTCGATCTGTCCGGTCAGCATCCGGGCGATACCGCTGGCGAAGCACAGCGTCAGGTCGGTGGCCGGTTCTTCGGCCCGGGGTCCGGTCTGCCCGAACGGAGAAATCAGTACGATCGCGGCGGTTGGATTGCGGCGGCGCAAGGTCTGAACATCGCGTCCGGCGCGCAGCAGAGTGGCCGGGCTGCCCTGGCAGACGATCAGATCGGCGGTTTCCAGCGTGCCGGATTGCGCGCCGTGGTTCAGATAGGCGTCCAGCGGGGTGGAAAGGTCGGGATCGATGCGAACCACCGACGCGCCAACATCCGCGAACAGCCGCCCGCACACCGAAGCCGCCCGGCCTGGCCCGACCTGCGCCACCCGAAAACCCTGCAACACCGTCATGCCCGCCGGCTCCCAATTCGTCAGCGCGGCAACGATGCACAGAGCGGCGGAGGTTTACAAACCGGCGCGAACGCTGCCACCCTCCATCGATCGAGGACAACAGTGCCAATTCAAGTCATTCTGGATTGCGATCCCGGCACCGACGACGCGCTGGCCGTTTTGCTGGCGCTGGCGTCACCGGAGTTGA
>JAKBCJ010000402.1 GCA_021807975.1 Pseudomonadota bacterium
ACTCGATACGCTTATAAGTCGCCCCGGCGCGCATCGCGTGGTCGGACTGAACGATGCGCTTGGATAACGTCAGCATCATCGCCATGACGTGTTCGGCCACGCCTTCCTTGTTGCCGCCAGCCTGATTGACCACGGCAACCCCGGCAGCGGTGGCGTCGGCAAGGCTGACCGTGTCGAACCCGGCGCCATTGGTGGACAGCACCAGCAGGTTCGGGCAACGGCTCAACAGCGGCGTGTAGCCTTGCAGCTTCATCGCCAGTTCCTGCCGGCTGCTGCCAATCTGATAGGCATGGGCCTGCGCCAGGATCGGTTCCGCCTGCGCGTCCGGAGTCTCGTTTTCCAGTTTGTCGATGTGGATGTCGGGGCGCTTGGCCAGGATTTCCAGATACACGGGGGCAGCGACGTTGTTCACGTAGAACACGCGCTTGGTGTTGGGCGCCATTGTTGGCCTTTCATGGGACGGTTAACGTCCTCCGGGATTAGCCAAACTCGCTTCGATGGGCAAACACAGGGGAATCGTCATGAGTGTTTCCGGCAAAGTCATCCTTCTCACCGGCGCCGCCCGCGGCCTCGGCTTCGAATACGCACGGGCGCTGGGCCAGGCGGGCGCGCATATCGTCGCGGGGGATGTTTCGGACTGCGCCGAAGCCGCAGCGGCGGCGGGCAACGGGGCGTTCGGCATGCATCTGGACGTCACCGACGTGGCGTCGTGCGACAGCATGGCGGAACGGGCGATGGAGACATTCGGCCGGATCGACGGACTGGTGAACAACGCCGCGTTGTATGGCTCGTTGCGCGGCGGGCGGTTCAACCTGATCGCGGAAGCCGACTGGGACGCGGCGATGGCAGTGAACGTCAAGGGCATCTGGAACTGCTGCAAGGCGGCAGTGCCGGGGATGCGCCAGTCGGGCGGCGGGTCGATCGTCAACATCGCCTCATTGGCCGCGACCTATGGGATGCCGTTCGCGCTGCACTACACAACATCCAAGGCCGCGGTGATCGGCCTGACGCGCGGCCTGGCCCGCGAACTGGGGCGGGATTCCATCCGGGTCAACGCCGTGGCCCCCAGCGCCGTGCTGACCGAGGGCACGGCAGAGTTCTTCGGCGACAAGATGGACCGCGGGCTGGAAGTCATCCGCACCGGCCAGTCGATCCAGCGCACGCTGGAGCCGGCGGACCTCGTCGGCACGATTAGCTGGCTGCTGGGCGACGGCAGCCAGTTCGTCACCGGTCAGACGATCGCGGTGGATGGCGGAACGGTGCTGCTGTGACAGGCTACTCGCAGACAGCGCCGGATTTTACGCTGCCGTAATCCGTCCGTCCGTCGGGCTTTGGACACTGCACGCCGACGGTGATCGTCAGCCCCGCCGGCGTCGGCGCGGTGTCGGTCGGCGGTGTCTGGAACGTGTCCGCCAGCCCGAAATCGGCAAAGTACGTCTCGACATTCTGGACCCGTACCTGCCGCTGTTCATCCGGGAGTGTTGTGGTATCCGCGAAGGCAATACGCATCAGCCTCGGGTCCAGCAATCCCTCGATGACACTCGCTCGGACATCGGTTTGTTTGTCATCCAGCGCCAAAGGCCCGTTCGGAAACGAAGCCGGGCTTAGTAGCGTCACGCGCGCCCCATCAGGTAACCGCTGCACCACCGCTGTGCCGGCCGCGACATCTGCGGCCAAACTGGCTTCAAGGCGCTGGTCGAGAAGCCGAGCCGTGCGGTGTTGGGGGGAGCTACATGCCGCGAGAAAAATCGCCGGAAGTAGAGCAATGCTTGCGCGGACCATGAACCGTCTGTCTCCAGCTCTGACAAGCCAGGATGTTCCCTCGGCGCTTGTTTGCCACAAGGGGGACACCAGTTCACGAAACCGCTAACCCCAGTTGGGGCTGGGTCAATCTTCCAAGCGAAAGCCGGCCTTCATGGTCACCTGATAATGGGCCACCTTGCCGTCCGCGATCTGGCCCCGTACCTGCATAACTTCGAACCAGCCGAGTTGCCGGAGTGTGGCAGCGGCTTTTCCAATCGCGCTATCTATGGCCTTGGTGACGCTTTCGTCGGACGAACCGACAAGCTCGACGACCTTGTAAACATGATTCGACATTGGAGCGCTCCCTGCTGTCGTTATCCAGGGAACTTAAGCCTGACCGTTACCTAGCGAACTGCACGAAGTCGCGAGGCACGCACTGGAAGGCTTTTTCCGCCTTCTCACCGGCAGGAAAAAGCCTATAGCTAGCACAAACAAGCTAACACCGCCCTTGTTTCGACATTCTAATGGACACCGCCGCGCCATCCTGATTGTTGGAGGTAGCCGTGTACGCAGCCATTCGTCAGGCCAAAGCCAAACCCGGACACGCGGAGGAATTGGCCCGTGTGATCAAGGAAGGTGCGATCCCCATCATCAGCGATGTTCCGGGTTTCATGGCTTACTATGTCGTTTATGCGCCAGATGACACGGTGACCGCGATCAGCATTTTCGACAGTGCCGCCGGTGCGGAGGAATCCAACAGGCGTGGGCTGGCATGGATCCATGAGAATCTGACTCCGCTTATGGCCGGGTCCGCCACCGCCGTCGCCGGACCAGTGATCGTCCACACCCTGGCCTGATTTGGAGGGCAAGATGTCCAATATTGAACACGTCGCACGTCAATTCTTCGAAGCCTGTGAGGCAGGAAAAGGTTGGACGGTTTGCAGCGCATTCTGCCTGCCAGACGCCTCGTTCAGTTCCCAGGCGGAGCCTTTGGCAGAAGTGGTTACGCTCCAGGCCTATACCGACTGGATGCAAGGGCTTTTGAGCTTCATGCCCGATGGCCGATATGAGCTTCGTTCGTTTGCCACCGACCAGGAACGGCGAAACGTGAGTGCCTATGCCGTCTTTATGGCAACCCACACCGGCGAGGGCGGCCCCTGTCCGCCGACCAGGAAGAGCGTGGTGACGGATTATGTCTATGTCATGGACTTCGACGGCGACAAAATCCGTCACATGACGAAGATCTGGAATGCCGGTTGGGCTATGCGCGCGCTTGGCTGGCTATAGGGCGGCACTGTTGCTGGCTGTTGCCTGATGGCAGTGGGGAAGCGACGACGATGGGACTCGATATCGACGCCTATTTCGATCGTATTCAATGGCTTGGCGGAACGCGCCCAACCCTGGAGACCCTGGCTGGGCTGATGCGCGCCCATACGGCAGCGATCCCGTTTGAAAATCTGGATGTGTTGCTCCGCCGCCCGATACGGCTGGATGTGGACAGCCTGCGGGCGAAGATGGTCGATGGGCGGCGCGGCGGATACTGCTTCGAGCATGCGAGCCTGTTCGCGGCGGCGCTGGAGGTGATCGGATTTCAGCCAGCCCGCTGCGCCGCCCGGGTGGTGCTGTTCGGGCCAAGGACCCTCGCGCCCCGCGACCACTTGTTTCTAACGGTGCCGGTCGGGGATGCGACGTACGTGGTAGATCCCGGGTTCGGACCGTTCGCACCCCTGGGGCCTGTGCCCTTGACCGAAGGGCGTCCAGACGGCGCCACGCACTGGCTGGAGCGGGATGATGGCCTTTGGGCGCTGTGTGTCTCGCGCGGCGACGATGCGCCGGTGATGGGATGGGTCTCGACGATGCAACCGGAGAACCCGATCGATTTCGAGGTTTCCAATCATTACATCGCCACCCATACGGCATCGCCGTTCATGAACTGGATCATGATGAGCGCGCTCACGCCCGAAGGTAGGGTGAACGTCATGAACCGGGACGTGACGATTTTGTCGGGGGCCGAAACCCGGTCTGTAACGCTGGCGGACCGGACGGCGTTACGGGGGTTGCTGCTGGAGCATTTCGGGTTTGATTTGCCGGAGGTTGAGAAAATGACGGTGCCGGCGATCCCTGAGTGGGTGTAGTATTTCGTGCTTTTCGATGCTCGATAGCTGGTCCTCATCCGCGGAGCTATCGGTGATCTGGGATATTCTGAACGGCAGTTTGGTTGCGGTTTGAAACAGGGCTTGATCAACCATGCAGATTTCTCTTGTAACCACCACCCGTTGGCGGTGCCGCCTCAACCTGCGGCTTAAAGATCTTCCTTGATCCGGGTGAATCCGCGATGGTCCATCACGCCCACATCAAATAAATCATCGGCCGTTACCGCCCCTTCCGCGCGATAAAGTCCGGAAACGCGTCCTCCGCCTTCGCCCCGGGCATGACATGGGTCGTGTAGTCGTGTTCCGCCGTCCACTGGCCCTGCAAGTCTTGCCCAACCTGCTGTAGCAGCAACGACTTTACCCCCATTACCGCACCACGATGGTTGCCCGCGATCATCCGCGCCAGCCACATCGTCTTTTCCCGTAGTTCCGTTCGGGGAACCAAATGATTCAGCAGGCCGATGCGATACGCTTCCTCGGCTTCCACCACGCGGGCGCTGAACAGCAGTTCCTTCGCCATCGGCCAGCCAACCTGGTTCGGC
>JAKBCJ010000403.1 GCA_021807975.1 Pseudomonadota bacterium
CGGGCGCGGCGGTGGTGATCGAGGAATGTCTGGTGGGCGAGGAAGTCTCTCTGTTCGCGCTGTGCGACGGGGAAGACGCGCTGCTGCTGGGGTCCGCACAGGACCATAAGCGGGTTGGCGACGGCGATACCGGGCCGAACACCGGCGGGATGGGCGCTTATACGCCGGTGCCGAATTTTCCGCCGAAGCTGGAGCAAGCCTGTCTGGAGGCGATCATCAGGCCGGCGTTGAAGGAAATGGCGCGCAAGGGCATGCCGTTTCGCGGTATCCTGTTTGCCGGTCTGATGCTGACCGAGGAGGGGGCAAAGCTGATCGAATTCAATGTCCGGTTCGGCGATCCGGAGTGTCAGGTTCTCCTCTCCCGCCTGAAATCGGATTTGCTGCCGGCGTTGCAGGCGGCCTGCGATGGCGAATTGGGTGATTTCGATCTGCGCTGGAGCGATCGGGCCTCGGTCGCGGTGGTGATGGCGGCGCGGGGGTATCCCGAGGCGCCGGAGCGTGGATCGGTGATCGAGGGACTGGATGACGCGGCGGCGTTGCCGGGGGTTTCGGTCTTTCATGCCGGGACGGCGACCGGGGCTGACGGATCGATCGTTGCGGCCGGTGGCCGGGTGCTGACCGTGTGCGGCACCGCCGCCGATGTGCGTGGGGCCAGGGATGCCGCCTATGCGGGGGTGGATGCGATTGTTTGGCCGGAAGGCTTCTGCCGCCGCGACATAGGGGCACGCGCGTTATGAGTGAAACTGAAGAACCGCGCGGCGACCGGATCGCCAAATTTCTATCCCGAGCGGGGGTTGCCAGCAGGCGTGATGCGGAACGGATGCTGGAGGAGGGCCTGGTCAAGTTGAACGGCAAGGTCGTCACTCATCCGGCCACGTTCATCGCGGCGGGCGACGTGGTGCAGGTGAACGGCAAGGTCGTGGACCAACCGGATCGCACGCGGGTCTGGCGGTATCATAAGCCGGATGGCCTGGTGACCACGCATAAGGACCCTGAAGGGCGGCCGACCGTGTTCGATAAGCTGAAGCATCAGTTGCCGCGGGTGATCAGCGTTGGGCGATTGGATCTAACCAGCGAGGGGTTGCTGCTGCTGACCAACGACGGCGGCCTGGCTCGGCAGTTGGAACTGCCCTCGACCGGCTGGTTACGGCGGTATCGCGTGCGCGTGTTCGGGGTGCCGAATGAGGCGCAGTTGAAGGCACTGGCGCAGGGCGTAACGGTGGAGGGCGTGCGTTACGGGCCGATCGATGCCGAGGTCGATGCCAAAAAGGGCGACAACACCTGGCTGACGGTCAGCCTGCGCGAGGGGCGAAACCGGGAAATCCGTCGGGTGATGGAGCATCTGGGGCTGGCGGTGTCCCGGTTGATCCGGGTTGCCTATGGGCCGTTCCAGCTTGGGACGCTGGAGCGTGGCGGTATCGAGGAGATTCCGCCCCGGGTGTTGCGGGAGCAATTGCCGGCGGCCGCGGGGGCGCCCGCGCCGTTGCCGCGTCACCGATAGCCGGATGCGGATTGTCGCGGGTGCCTGGCGCGGCCGCACGCTGGTCGCGCCGCCAGGTCAGGGGACGCGGCCGACGGCGGATCGGGTCCGGCAGGCGCTGTTCGATATGCTGATGCATGCGGAATGGGGTGGCCGCGGGGTGATCGAAGGCGCGCATGTGCTGGACGTGTTTGCCGGGACCGGCGCGCTTGGGCTGGAGGCGTTGTCCCGAGGGGCGGCTTCGGCTTGTTTCATCGAAAGCGATATGGCGGCGCTGAAGGCATTGCGGGCCAATGTCGCCGCCTGCCGAGCGGAGGGGCGGGCGGAGATCGTGGCGGTGGATGTGGAGCGGGCTGGTTCGGGCCTGGCTGCGTCGCTGGTGTTCCTGGATCCGCCTTATGGGCAGGACATGGTGCCTAGGGCTCTTGCCCGGTTGCGGGCGGTGGGGCGGATCGCGCCCGGGGCGTTGATGGTGGCGGAAACCGGGCGGGGGGAGATTTGGGTGCCCGACGGGGAGGTTCTGGCGGTTCGGGAATTGGGTGCGGCGCGGGTTTTGGTGTTTCGGTTTGCTGAGGTTTAATTGCGTTATAATATTGAATTATATTGATAAATGTCCTTGACCGATTTCAATCGGTCGCAACTGAAATTGCAATTGGCCGGCCTTTGAAAGGATGCTCTTGTGTATCCCTGCTGCGTTGATCGCCGCCTTGGCGGATACGCGGGTGGTTATCCTGGCCGGTTCCTGCTGACCGGCGGCTACCCCGAGGCCTTGACCCGTCCGTCATGGGCGCGGCGGCAGGATGATCGGCTGGATCCCTCCTGCTTCCGGGACAAGGAGCGGAACGAGGTGGAGATCTTCATGGAGAACCGTCAGGGGCAGGTGGTGGAGGTTGAGGTGAAGGCGGCCTCGACGGCGGCTCGGTCGGATTTTCATGGCATGTGGCCGAGGCCTGCGGCGATCGGTTACCCAAAGGAATAAGACAGGTCGGGGCACGGGAGCGGGACTTTGGAGGGATCCGGTAGATCAAATCTCCAATTTATGGCGCATGGTCCAAAACCGGCGGTATCCGCGGGCCGTTACTCCGCCGCCAAAACCTTCCGGGGCGGGGTCTGCACAACCGGCGCCAGTTCCGCGGCGTTGAACGACACCACGCGCCGTTCGTTGCCCACCGGGCGGTACAGCGTGTCGCGCTGGGATGGTGTTCGGGCGATCGAGCCGACCAGATGCTCCATCGCGTCGGGGGGGAACTCCTGGCCGTGTTCAGTGCCGGCGGCGCGGGAGATGCTCTCATTCATCAGCGTGCCGCCCATGTCGTTCGCACCGGCGTTCAGGCACATCCGGGCGCCGGCCGGACCCATTTTCACCCAGGAGGTCTGGATATTGGTGATCAGCGGGTTCAGCACCAGGCGGGCGACGGCGTGCATCAGGATCGCCTCGCGCAATGTCGGCCCCTTGCGGGCCATGCCGCGCAGGTACATCGGCGCTTCCATGTGAACGAACGGCAGCGGAACGAATTCGGTAAAGCCGCCGGTTTCGGCCTGCAGGTCGCGCAGCACCAGCAAATGCCTCGCCCAGTTCAGTGGCGACTCGACGTGTCCATACATGATGGTGGACGTGGTGCGCAGTCCCAGGGCATGGGCGGCGCGGGCGACATCGATCCATTGTTGGGTGTTAATTTTGTCCGGGCAGATGATCGCCCGGATTTCGTCGTCCAGGATTTCCGCCGCGGTGCCGGGTAGGGTGCCCAGCCCGGCATCCTTCAGGCGGATCAGGAATTCCGTCAGGGTCAAACCGAGCGTGGCGGCACCCTGGGTGACTTCCAGCGGGGAGAACGCGTGGATGTGCATGCCGGGAACGGCGGCTTTGATCGCCTTGCAGATATTGACATAGGTGTCGCCGGTGTAGTCCGGGTGGATTCCGCCTTGCAGGCAGACCTCGGTGGCGCCGCGATCCCAGGCTTCTTGCGATCTGCGAACGATCTCGCCCATATCCAGGTCATAGGGCGTGCCGCGCAGGTTTTCGTGCATCTTGCCTTTGGAAAAGGCGCAGAATTTGCAGCGGTAATAACAGATGTTCGTGTAGTTGATGTTGCGGTTGACCACGTAACGAACGGTGCCGCCGCTGACGTGCTTGCGCAGCTCATCGGCCACGGTGATGACACGTTCGTAGTCGATGTCCCGTGCGGCGAACAGGCGCACGATTTCCGGCTCATCCAGCCGCTTGCCGGACACGGCTCGGTCGATAATCCGTTCCAGCGCGGGATCGACCTTGGCCAGCAGGACTGGTTTCGGCTTGGGGGCGAAGGTCAGGCCGGGCGCCCAATCGTCGTCGCGCGACCAACCCTCGGCGTCGGCGGACTGCATTACGCGGGTGGCGACCTTGCTGTGCAGCCATTTGGCCGGTTCAGCGGCCCAGGCTGGATAAACCGGCAGGCGGGGAACCAGGATTTTGTCCATCTCCGCCGTGCGCAGCGCCAAGGCTTCCAGTTCCGGCCATGGGGCTTCGGGGTTGACGTGGTCCGGCGTGACCGGGGACACGCCGCCCCAGTCGTCGATGCCAGCGCCGATCAGCGCCTGATAGACTCCCGGCGACAGGTTCGGCGGCGCCTGGACATGGATGTCGGCGGGCAGGATCAACCGAGCGACGGCGATGGTCCAGAGAAGGTCCTGGAGGTCGGGTTCGTCGGCGCCGGCGAGTTTGGTGTCCGCCTTGGCGCGGAAGTTCTGCACGATCACTTCCTGGATATGGCCGTATTCCACATGCAGGTCGCGGATCGCCTCCAGCGCGTCGATCCGTTCCGCCCTGGTTTCGCCGATGCCGATCAGGATGCCGGTGGTGAACGGCACCGCCAGTTCGCCGGCCAGGCGGATGGTTTCAAGCCGCACGGCCGGGGCTTTGTCCGGGGAGCCGTAGTGAACGCCGCCTTGCTGGCACAGGTTTTCGCTGGT
>JAKBCJ010000404.1 GCA_021807975.1 Pseudomonadota bacterium
CTGGATCGTGCCGTCCGGGAAGAGGCGCAGCGCGAAGACCGAACGGAGCAGCGACCCGGCCTCGACCGAGTAGGTCATCAATAGCGAAGCCGCATCACCGTAAGCGGCGCTCACCCGGCCGGTCTGTACCGATGCAATCGCGCGGCGGACCAGCGGATGCGAACGGCCCGGATAGATCGCGCAACCGCGCTGGCCATCCGGGTCGTCGGTCAGGCGCACGGTCCCCCGGGCCGCATCGAAGCCCGTCAGTCCATCCAGGTCCCGTGCCCAGGCGGGCGGAATTCGATAGACATCCCCGTCCGGAGTGAGCACGGAACGAACGAACGCACCCGGGTCTATGTCGCACGCCGGCAGTGGCGGCGGTGAGTCCAGTCCCTCGCCGCCGGACAGCCACCCATGCCTTACCGCCATGTGGTCGAAGCTCTGGAACGCTCGGTCGATCTCGCGCAGCAGGTCGCGGTAGGCGTCGCTGTCGGTGTCCTCGGCGGCCAGATCGAGGGAATGGACGAGCCGGGGCAGGGAACTGAACAGGTCTTCGGCGAAACCGAACAGCGGTTCGTGCAAACCGGCCGAACCAGAACCAACGCCCAGGGTATTCGGCATGAATGACAGGCAGGACCGCGCCTTTTCGTATTTCGCGATCAGCCGCAGCAACAGCCGTTCCTCGAACGTGCCGGCCAGGAACAGATACCGGATCTCTGGATTGTTGCGCTGCCCATAGCGATCGATCCGGCCGTTGCGCTGTTCCAGCCGGTTGGGGTTGTAGGGCAGGTCCAGATGGATCAGGTGAAAACACCGCCGATTCAGGTTCAGCCCCTCGGCCAGCGAGTCGGTGCTGACCAGCACTATGCCGTCCTCCTCCGAACATCGTTCGGCGGCGCTTGTCCTGTCGGCCTCGGAATCGGCACCGCCGATGGTCAGGATCGTGCCGCCGATCGCAGCCAGCGCCTGGACCGCTGCGCGCTGACTGTCGGCATATTCCGTA
This sequence comes from Pseudomonadota bacterium, assembly GCA_021807975.1. Lineage (GTDB taxonomy): Bacteria > Pseudomonadota > Alphaproteobacteria > Acetobacterales > Acetobacteraceae > Rhodopila. Next base: position 986 of record JAKBCJ010000404.1, read on the forward strand.
TAGATAAGAATATTAGCGTTCGGATGCTGCAAGCGTATCAGGCGGACTTCCAGAATCAGTGCCCCCAGCTTGGGGTCATGCGCCTGTGCTATGGTCCCCAGCCGTATCAGTTCGTCCAGTTCATGCGCCGTTCCGGTCAGGCTGGCGGCCATTTCCTCGGCTTCCAGGTCCGCGATCACGGCTTCTTCCTCGGGGGGCAGAACACCGAAGCGCGCCATCTTGCGGCGGAAGGCTCGCAATGCCCGTTGCCGTTCCTTCACGGGTTCGGTGCCATAGCGTTCCGCCACCACGCGCAGCGTCGCCAGGCACGCAGCGATCGTGGACATCGATCGTTTCAGCAGGCTGACGAACGCCAGCGCATCGGTCAGCCCGGTTTTGTCACTGCATCGTTGCAGACGCGGCATCACCAGGGCTGACAGCGCCTTATGGAAGGCACGGACGGATTCGACATGCGTCACGTCAATCCGGACCGGCACGACCACCCGTTCCTTGAACAGCGGGGTGCCCGATGGCGTCCGGATATGCGATTTCAGCCGCCTGACGACATGCCGCCGGTACGCGTTGCCGATCAGCCGGCCCTCTTGATCGACGAGGCTGGGATCGAGCAGCGCGATCAGCGAGGCGAAATGCGGATCGTAACCGTCGTGCGGCGTCGCTGTCAGCAGCAGTAAGCCATCGCTCTTGGCGCTGAGAACCTCGGCCAGGATACGCCGCTGGTTTTGCTCGCCGACGCAGTGATGCGCTTCGTCGATGATCACCAGATCCCAGGATGCGCGTTCCAGCTCTGCCAGCACGCGGTCCTGCTTGGCGAAATCCATCGAGGTCAGGCACAGCGCCGTCGCGTCGAACGGGTTGCCGCCGAGTTCAAGCCCGTACCGAGCCTGGCGCAGGCCGGCGGTGTCGGCGATCGGGGTGAAGCGGAGGCCGAAACGGAACCGCATCTCCTGTTCCCACTGCCTCAGCAGCGGACCCGGCGGACACACGATCAGGATCCGATGCGCTTGGCGGCGGACCAGCAGTTCCGCGGCGATCAGCCCGGCCTGAATGGTCTTCCCCAGACCGACGCCGTCCGCCAGCAACAGCCGGGGCCGGATCATGTCCAGGGCGCGCATCAGCGGAACGCGCTGATAGGCCTCGATCGCAATCCGGCCCGGCGGCGTCGGCTGACCGGGAATCTGCTCCAGCGATCGAGCGATGTGGTATCGTCGCCAGTTGTCCAGGGGGCCAGCTTCTTCGGGCCGAGGCTCCGTTTGCAGCACCGACAGCGGTTCGGCGGGATACAGTATATCCCACTCCAGGCCAGCCAGATCGCCGCCGGAACAGGCCAGCCGGACCCGCTGCTGCGGACCCAACGGTTCTATTTCGGTCACATCCCATTCCAGGCCGCGGGCCGCGACCTTGATCCCAACCGAGACTTCCATGCAGATTCCATGTCGAACGCGGACACGAAACCAGAAGAAAGTTGACAAACCCTTAACGCCGCGCGGGAGGATGCAGATGATCGCGTTAAATGAGCGGTTTGCCGGGAAAGTCGCTGTCGTGACCGGGGCCGCATCCGGCATCGGACAGGCTATCGCCAAACGCCTGCTGATGGAGGGTGCGAGGGTCGTCGGGTCCGACCAGAACCCGATCGCCGATCTCGGCGAGCACTTCGTCGGCATAAAAGGCGATGTGACCACCGAAGCGTCGGCCGAGGAACTGATTGCCACTGCCGTGGACCGGTTCGGCGCGGTCGATACCGCGTTCAATGTAGCCGGGGGTTCGCGCCCCGGCTACATCGTCGATCTGGCGGAATCGGACTGGGATTTCACGGTCGATCTCTGCCTGAAATCGGTCTTTCTCGGCATGAAGCATCAGGCAAGGCAGATGATGCGCCAAGGTGCGGGGGCCATCGTCAATATTGCCTCGTTGAACGCCCATGTGCCGATGCATGCGGGGTCGGCTTATGTTGCGGCCAAGGCGGGGGTGGAGCTGCTGTCGCGCAACGGGGCGCTGGAGTTCGCGGAATTCGGTATCAGGGTGAATGCGATTCTGCCCGGTTTGGTGCAGACCAATTTGACCCGGCGGCACTTCGATAACCCCGATGCGCTCGCCGCCTTCGAACAGCGCATCCCGATGGGCCGGCCGGCTCAACCCGAGGAAATCGCCGCCCCCGCGCTCTATCTGGCCAGCGACGACGCTAGCTACGTCAACGGCGCCAGCCTGCTGGTCGATGGCGCCTGGGCGGTCAGCGGCTACCCCGACATGAGACCCTTCCGCGGCCCGATGGGCTGGAACCAAAGGACATAAGCATGACCGTCAAACTTCGCCGCGACCGCGGCGGCGCCGTCGTTACCGTTTCCATCGACAACGCCGCGCGGCTGAATTGTCTGGGCCACGCGCAAATCGCCGGGTTCATCGATGCAGTGACCGGCCTGGCCGACGATCCCGCCCTGCGTGTGCTGGTGGTCACCGGTGAGGGCGACCGGTCGTTTATGGGGGGTGCCAATCTGCACGAACTGGCCCAACTGAATCCGCCGAAAGCACGCGATTTCCTCACGCTGATTCACCGCATGTGCAAAGTGCTGCGCGACCTGCCCGTTCCTGTCATCGCGCGGGTCAACGGTTTTTGCCTGGGCGCGGGACTGGAGGTTATGGCTGCCTGCGACATGCACATCGCCAGCGACAACGCGGTGTTTGGCATGCCGGAGGTGAAAATTGGCCTGCCATCGGTGGTGGAGGCGGCGCTGCTGCCGCAACTGATTGGCTGGGGCCGGACCAAACTGCTGCTTTATACCGGCGACAACATCGACGCCCGCACCGCGCTCGACTGGGGGCTGGTGGAGAAGGTCGTGCCGGCCGCCGATCTGGATACGGCACTTGGCCAGTGGCTGGAATCGATCGTGGAATCCGGCCCGAAAGCCATCCGGCTGCAAAAGGAACTGATCCGCGAATGGGAGGCTATGCCAGTCAACGACGCGATCGAAGCCGGCATCCGCTGCATGTACCGGGCATATCAGTCCGAAGAACCCGCCCAAATGGTGGGCGAGGCGCTACAGCGGCTGAAGGCGCGTAAGCGCACCTGAAGATCAGGGCCCGGACACGCGCCGGGCCCTTGTCTCGATCGGGGTTAGTGAATTTCGCCCGCCTTGCGCAACGCCTCGCGCAGCTTCGCCGGGGTGAAGTCGGGGGATTTGCACACATCCAGAATGACCGCCTCCCGCCGCGACACCAGATCGATTGCCGCCGGCAGCTTGCGGACCGCATCGGCCGGAATCACCACCGCGCCGTGGAAATCGGCATGGATCACGTCGTCATGCGCGACCTGCATGCCGAAAATGTTCACCGGCTTGCCGAAATCCACCATATGCACATGCGCGTGGCTCGGTCCGATCCGGCCGCCGATCATCTGATAGCCGGGCGCCCACATGTCCAGGTCGCGGAACGACCCGTT
>JAKBCJ010000037.1 GCA_021807975.1 Pseudomonadota bacterium
CAACAACGTCCCTTGGGACACCGCCCGTACGCTGGGCGCCGAAACGATCCGCAAGCTGCTGTCTATCGGCTGGGGCAAAAACGCCGTTTTAAACATCAATTTCCCACCGGTCCCCGCTGCCGAGACTGGCCCGCCGACCCTGGCCCGCCAGGGCGAGGGCGCCGTCGCCGGCATGCATGTGGACACCCGGACAGATCCGCGCGGCATGTCGTACCACTGGCTGAACTTCAAACGCGGCGACATCCAGCAGGGCCCCGAAAGCGACTACAGTGCCATGCGCGCCGGCAAGATCGTCATCACCCCGCTTCGTTACGATCGCACCGATGACGAAGCCTACACCGAACTCGCCGCCCACCTGCCGAGGTTCGGCGCCTGACGGTATCCATCGCGGTAAGGCGACGGTGGAAGCGCGCGCTTCCTAAATCGCCTTACCCGCACTCCCCAACCAGGCATCCCCCAACAACTCGTTGCTCGGCAAGCTCTTATCCATCACCTTCCGCGCCGTCTCCGCCCCGGCCACCGGCAATCCAGCCGGATTCAGCACCCCGATCTGCACCAGCACCGAAGCCTGATCCCAATAGATGTGCTCATGCACCAGCTTATCCCCCTGGAAGCGCACGATCGCCACCATCGGCACCTCCACCACTCTTCCGGTCGGCGCGATCCCGGGAATCATCCAATCCACTGCCGAGGTGTGGGTGAACCGAAACACAAATTCATCGACAATGGACTCCTCGCCCACCGTCCGGCTGACCGGAGTCATCGTCACATCGGGCGGGTTTTTGCCAATGAAATGATACTTGTAGAACCGCTTCAACTGGTCATGCCCAACCCCGCCCGCCATCGTCGGGATATGGTTCACGTATGGCGTATCCACCATCGTCGCCATGGTCGCATCCACATCCCGCGTCTCGAACTCATAACGGCAATGCGCTTCCCACAACGACACCAAATCAGGCTTCGACATCACTACCCCCATTCTAACCGGACTGGCCGCCTGTCACGTCGATTGTCAATCCCGTAACGAAATCCGCATCGCCGGACGCCAGAAAACAAATCACCTTAGCCTGATCCGAAGCCTCTGCCACCCGCCGCAACGGTGTCGCCTCGACCTGCGCTGTCTGGGCCTCCGGCGACCGCTGATTCCAGTGTGGCCTGATCCGTTCCGTCAGTGTCAGACTCGGTGCGATCGCATTGATGTTGATCCCGAACGGCCCAAGTTCGAACGACAGCTTCCGGGTCAACGCAATGATCCCGCCCTTCGCCGCCGCATACGCGGCACCGCTGGCCACACTCATGCCCCGCCCGGCGATCGAGGCAAGATTGACGATCTTCCCCGCCTTCTGCCGCTTCATCACCGGCACCACGGCGTGGGTGAACAGAAACGTCCCATCCAGGTTGAACTTGATCACCCGCTGCCAGTCGTCCAGCGAGTGCTCCTCCACCAGCGCCGAGGGCTTCGCTATGATGGTGCTGCCGCCAACCGCGTTCACCAGAACGTCGATCCGGCTGAATTTCTTGACGACATCCGCGACGACCGCATCCACCTGCCCCGGATCCAGCGCATCGCACAGCCGCCCTTCTGCATTCGCGCCGAGTGCCGCGATCGCCGTATCCAGCCGTTCTGGATGGTTATCGACGCAGACCACCACCGCTCCCTCGCGCGCCATGATCTCCGCCGTCGCCCGCCCGATCCCGTTCGCCGCCGCCGTGATCAGCGCGACCTTGCCGTTGAACCGCATTTTTCGTTCCCCGTTCAGTTTAACCGGGCCGCCCGGGCCATGACCTCGATTGCTTCCGGCTGACGCGACCGAACCGTAACGCTCGTGGCGCCAGACTCCTCCCAAGCCCGGAATCGCTGCTGGATGCGCGCTGCCGGCCCGACCAGGGATTTCATGTCCACCCATTCGTCCGGCACCGCCGCGATCGCCTCTTCCTTGCGATGCGCCAGATACAATTCCTGAATCCGGTTCGCCGCCTCGCCGAAGCCGCGCCGGATCATCTGTTCCTTGTGGAAATTCTTGTCTTTGTGGCCCATCCCGCCGACATACAACGCAACCTCGGGCTTCAATCGTGCCAGTGCGGCCTTCACGTCTTCGGCAACCTCGACATGGATCGACGCCTGGATTTCGAAATCCTTCAGGCTCTTACCGTTCCCCGCCCGTCGGAACCCTTCTTCCAGCCATGGCCCGTACTCCTCCATACAGCCCGGCACGAAACCCATCGGCAGCCAGCCATCTGCGATTTCCGCTGTCAGTTTCACCGTCGATTCGCTGCCGGTCGCCAGATAGATCGGAATATCCGGGTTCATATGCAGGATGGACTTCAATGGCTTGCCCACGCCGGCCGCGCCCTCGCCGGTATAGGGCAGAGCGATCTCCCGCCCATCATGGGTGAGCCCGTCCTCGCGCCGGAATATCTTGCGCATGATCGCCACATAGTCCTTCAGCCGGTAATATGGCCGTCCCCACGGCTGTCCATACCAGCCCTCGACGATCTGCGGCCCGGACACACCGAGCCCGGCGATGAACCGCCCTCCGCCGGCCAACGCATCCACCGTGCCAGCGCACATTGCCGCATTCGCCGGAGTCCGAGCCGCCAACTGCATAATGCCAGTACCCAGCCTGATCTTTTTCGTCACGGCGGCCAGGAACGCCAGCGGCGTCACCGCGTCTGACCCGTAAGCCTCCGCACTCCAGACCGAGTCGTACCCCAGTTCCTCGGCCCGCTGCACCAGCGTCACCGGCAAATCCATGTGCGCTTTCGAGTATCCGATCGACAGTCCCAGTTTCATGTCAAAGCTCCATGCGGCATCGGTGGCCTTTTCCGGTCCCCCGGCTTCTTGGGGAGTTCCAGCGCTTCCGGCCAGGCTGGCACTCCGGCGATGGACGGGTGCAGGTGGATTTCAGCCCGAAACGCCTCGTCCATCGGCCGGCTGAGATCCACCCTGGATATCTCCGTGCCCGGCACGCCAAAGATTCCGGGGGCCTGCAAGTTGCGGCAATGGCTCGTGCGCGTCCCATCCATGGCGACCCCTCCCATTATTTTGCGCGATGTTCGCGCGAAACCGCCCCGCTGCAAAGAGTGCCTGTCCTGTGCCCCCACTGCCGCCCGCTCCGCCAAACGATGCCGTGCCCCCGGTCAGATATTCTTCCTTCGCCGTCTGCCCGCGGCCAGACAAACCTCCGGCGAGGAAGAAAGCGAATACCCATCCAGGAAACGATGCTCCTCTTCCGACATGTAAGCGTGCCCAAGCCGGTGTTCGTACAAAACGCCAGGTTGCGCGGACTTTCTCCCCCGCCGACACGCTTGCAACCGCCGGCCCGCACGCCTACCCTGATTGAAACGAATACGGGAGACGTTCGATGAATCTGCGCGCCGCGCTGCCGGTATTTTGCGGCCTTCTTGCCGCCACCCCGGCCCTGGCCAGTATCCACGACATCCTCATCGGGCTGGACGAAAAGATCACCTACGACGCCAGCGGCCCGGTGAACGGCGCCCCCGGCAAGGATGCCGTTCTGATCATGGACATCTCCAACCCGGCCAAGCCCAAAATCCGGGCCTCGCTGCCGTTGATGAACTCTCTCCTCGGACCGCCCGCCAACCTCCAGATCACCCCCGATGGCAAGCTCGGTTTGGTCGCCAATTCCGTGGTCATGAACCAGGACGGCGGCACATGGAAGATCGCACCGGACAATAAACTGTTTGTTATCGATATGAATGCCAACCCGCCGAAACTCAGCGATACAGTAACGGTCGGCACCCAGCCGTCGGGCATGGCGATCTCGCATAACGGCGACCTCGCGCTGGTGGCAAACCGGGCGGGCAAAAGCGTCTCCGTAATCTCCATCCAGAACGGCTCCGTAAAATCGCTGGGCGACATCCCGTTGGGGCAGGAAGCCGCCGCCGTCGCGATTACCCCTGACGGCAAGCGCGCCTTCGTCTGCCTGAACGTCGCGAACAAAATCGCCGTCCTGGCCATAGACGGCCAGAAAGTCACCTACGACAAGACGCTGGATATCCCGTCGGCGCTGAACCCCTACAACATCGATGTTACGCCGGACGGAAAATACGTCATCGCCTCCAACACCGGTGCGGCGAAAAACAATGCCGATGCGGAGGTGATTATCGAGGCAACCGGCCCGCACCCCCACGTCATCGACATCATGACCCCCGGCAACGGTCCCGAAGGCTTTGCCATCGCCCCCAACGGCAAGACCGCTGCCGCGCCGTTGCTGCTGGGCTCCGGCGCCAAGGACAGCGACTGGTTCAAAACCAAGGACGGTGAACTGGTGGTCATGTCCATCGGACCGGGCGGCAAGATGACAGTCACCGGGAAGGCAAAACTGGGGGGGCTGCCAGAGGGCATCGCATACAGCCCGAACAGTGATTATATCTACGTCGGTAATTACCGGAATAAGAATTTGCAGGTCTTCCGCCTGGTCAACGGCAAACCGGTTCAGGTCGGACCGACTATCGCACTGCCCGGCCAGCCCGCATCCATGCGCGGGCCGGCCCGCTGACAGCCCGGGTGGCCGGGCGTTTCCCCGGTCACCAGCCAGCCGCTACAGCAACTGCCCGCCATCGACCACAATCGTCTGTCCTGTCACCCACGAAGCCAGCGGCGACGCCAGGAACAACGCCACATTTGCCACTTCCTCCGGCGTGCCCAGCCGTCCGAACGGGATCGCGTTCAGCACTGCCCCGTATAGTTTCGGATTTTCGGTCTTCCGCCGGTCCCAGACCCCGCCCGGGAACTCGATCGACCCTGGTGCAATTCCGTTCACCCGGATTCCGCTACGCGCATACAGTGCCGCCTGGGTGTTCGTGTAATGAATGACTGCCGCCTTGATCGCCCCATAAGGCGGCTGCCGCGCCGCTGATCGCAGCGCGGACACCGACGACGTGTTGATGACACTGCCCTTCGACGCCGTCAGGAACGGCAGCGCCGCCTGCGTCGCATGCACGATGGCCAGCATGTCGATCGCCAGACTGGCCATCCAAGCCGCCTCGTCGTCCGCCGACCCGAACGCCGAGGCGTTGTTCACGAGCACGTCGATCCCCCCCAGGGCCGAGGCAGAATCGGCGATATAGGTCTTGATGGCAGCCCCGTCGCCCAGATCGACGCTGGCCGCATGTGCCGTGTGGCCGAACGCCGCAATCTCCTGCCGCGTGGCCTCCAGCGTTTCCGCCCCCCGCGCGCAGATCGAAACATCGGCCCCCGCGGCGGCCAGGCCCAGCGCGATCGCCCGCCCAATGCCCCGGCTGCCGCCGCAAACAACGGCCTTTCGGCCGGTAAAGTCGAAACTCATCGCGTTCCCCCCGGTTTTCATCTATCAATTCAACACCGATTTGACTGTGCCGCGCAATCCGGACTCCGGCCCCGGCGCGCGTGCCGGGCGATGAATACCGTCGTGGCAACGTGATTTGGTTTGGGTCGAGCTCGCCGCCCATGATCCCGGGGCAATCGGCTCCGGCGGCATCCACGCCATCGTGGATCGCTTACCCACGGCTTTCACGACGAGGCAGCAACCGGTGTACCGCCAAATCATCGGCTACATTCCATCCAACGTGATCCCGGCACTCGTTTCCGTGCTGATGATCTATGCCTATACACGCCTTCTCTCGCCGGAGGCGTTCGGCAGCTACAGCTACGTCTTCTCGGCCGTGCTCCTGCTGCAAACATCTTTGTTTTATGCCCTCCCGATCGCGCTGATGCGGTTTTTTCCCGGTGCGGCCCTCGCGGGCCGGCAGGAAGGGCTGCTGAAGGAAACCTATGTCCTGTTCTACGCCATGGGTCTCGCGGTCGTCGCCGTCGGTGTTGGCGCCAGCTTCGTGCTGCCGCTTCCGCCGGAGTATCGCGCCGCCGCGTGGCTGGCGATGCCGATGTTGCTGTTCCGTTCGCTGGTGCAATTGAACCAGGCCGTCAACCGTTCCGCCAACCGGATGGGGCGCTTCAATACCATCGAATGTCTCCACGCGGTGCTCGGCTTCGGACTTGGCATCGCTGCCCTTTTCGTCATCGGTCACGGTCCCGAGGCGATCGTCCTTGGGCTGACCCTCGCCGCCGTGGTCTGCTCTGCCTTAGACGTCAAACTTTTAGTCTCGCCGTTGCGCCCCGGCGCTGGTCCGCTGGACCGCGCCGAACTGCTGAATCTTGTGGAATATGCCTCGCCGCTGGTCGCCGTCGCTGCCACGTCCATGATTCTCCAGAACAGCGACCGGTTCCTGATCGGCTCGCTGGCCGGGGCAGGGATGCTGGGGATTTACGCCGTTGCCTATAATTTGGTGGAACGGCCGACGACACTGATCTGTGCCTCGATCTCCACTGCCACCTTCCCCCTGGTCGTGCAGGTGCTGGAGCATCGAGGGCGGGAGGCCGCACGCATCCAGGCCGGACGCAACGGTATCGCCTTACTGGCCGTTACCCTGCCGGCCTGCGTGGGGCTTGCGCTGACTGCCGACTATATCGCCGCGTCGTTGGTCGGCCCGGATTTCCGGCAAGGTGTCGCCGCGCTGATCCCGATCATGAGCTTCACCGCACTGGCCCGCGGGCTGCGTGCCCACTTTGTAGATCACGCATTCCATCTGTCCGGCCGGCCGCTGCTGATGCTGTGGACCTATGGACCCGCGACGGTGCTGAACATCGCGCTCAACATTTATATCGTTCCACGCTACGGCATGATGGGCGCAGCCTGGACGGCGCTCGTCTGCCAAGGTACGACGGCGGTGGGCGGCTGGTTCCTGGGCACGTCGTTGTTCCCGGTTTGGCTGCCGCCGGGTCAGGTCGCCGCTTGCATCCTGGCGGTCGTGCCCATGAGTGCGGCACTGATGCTGTTCCACTTTCCGCTGGACTGGGCCGGTCTGTCCGCCGCCATCTCCCTCGGCGGCCTCCTCTATCTGGTCACCGCCGCCGCGCTGAACGTCGGCGGCGTCCGTTCGGCAGGGTTAAAAGCCCTGCGCGCCCGGTTACGAGCCGGTGTTCCCGCCCTCATGGACTGACCAGCGCTCGGTGTCAGCTACCCGGGCTGCATGGCCACCGTCAGGTGGGTTGTCAACACGTTCCCTTCGCGCAGCAATTTGATCTCGATCGTCGATCCGATCCGGTCGGGCGCCAGAAACGCCCGCAAGGCCTGCGGCCCCGACGCGCTCGTCCCGTTCAGCGCCAGCAGCACATCGCCAACCCGCAGCCCAGCCATCTCCGCCGGCCCGCCTGCGGTCAGGCTGACCACCATCCGTCCCGAACTTTGTCCTGCCCGGGCTGCCAACGCATCCGGCACCGTGATCGGCTGCAACGCCACCCCTAGCCATGCGCGTCGGCCGGACGAGGGTGCGGGCGCGGCATGCGCGGGGACCGGAAGCGCCAAAGCATCGGCCGCCGCGGTGACAGGGGTCACGACAGCGGAGGGCAAGGGAGGGGGCGCCGGTGACGGCACAACAGGCCTAACCCCGGCAGCCGCTGAACCTTGGATCAGCATCCGCCCGATTACGTTGCTGGGGATCACTATTGCTTCATTCGCTGGACCCACCGCCACGATGCCTATCAGGCGTCCTTCGGCATCGAGCACCAGTCCGCCGGGGTCGATCCTGTCAGACGAAAGATCCAACACCGGTGCGTAACCCTCCGCTGTCCGCGCAAGACGGTGGATAACCGTCAGCCGGGATGTCGGTGAACCGTCAGCATCCGCGCCGACGATGACCGCCATGCCGCCAGCGGACCCGGTTGCGATCTCCGGGTTCGCGACCGGGTATGCCGGTTCCAGTGTCAGCATCGCCAGGTTGGCCCCGGAGTCGCGAGCTCCGCATAACGCCCCAACCACCGAGCCGTTCGGCAATACAATGGAATACCGCTCCTGTGCCGGCAGAGCCTGATCGCAGGTGACGATCAGGTTCCCCTCGCATATCAAACCGGTGATATGCCGGTTCGGGGCGATCCGAATGGCGCAAAGCCGGGATGCCGCGCGACCCACGAGTTCCAGCACCGATTGCGAAAACGCCGCCAGTGCCCCGCTCATAGGGGCAATGTAATGAATATATGTGTTCTCAACCGTTCCATCCGAACGCCCGCCCCTGCCCGCGTGCCGTCGTCACGGCTTCGTGATATCCCCGGTGCGCGCCCAAGTCCATAATAAAGCCGCTTCCCCGCTGCCCGCTCGGACTGTCGCCGTCAGGCTCGGGCTTACCATGCAATCAATCAGGAGCGTGGTGGCCGTGACCATTGATTTCATTGTTGGCGGGCAACCTGTCACGGCGGACGCTGATCCGTCCGCGCCGCTCCTGGATATACTGCGGAACCATTTGGACCTTAAGGGCACTCGCTATGGGTGCGGTCTCGCACAGTGCGGCGTCTGTATGGTCCTGATCGACGGCGAACCGGTTTATTACTGTGCCCGCGAAACGGCCCGGGAGGTCCCGAACGCCCGCATCCGTCCAACGCGGGTTCCTGGACGAACAGGCCGGCCAGTGCGGCTACTGCCGGTCTGGCATGGTCGTCAGTGCCAAGGCGTCGCTCGACTGCAACCCCTCGCCCTTCCGGACCGAGATCGCGGCGGCATTGGACAAGCATCTGTGCCGCTGTGTCACCCACATCCGGATCGTGGCCACTGTCCAGCGCGCCGCTCGCGCGGGGGCGCCGGCATGAGGGGCACATTCTCCCTCAGCATCTGGAGATTCGCCGGACCCGAGGACTTCACTGCCGACATCGCTGGCACCGCCACACCGAAGCCGCCTTCGGCTTACACGATCGTCGGCCGGCCGGTGCCCCGGCGCGACACTGACCATGTTGGACGAAGCCGCCATCCGCAAGGTGGCTGGCTCGCCCATCCAGGTGGCCCGCATCGGGGACTTCTTCGCCTTCGTCGGCCCCGACGAAACCGCCGTGCAGCGTGCGGCTGCCGCAGCCTCGAACCACGCGGCATGGACTGGCGCACGCATGCTGGTCCCTGCCCAGCAGGAAGCCGCATGGTTCCGCGGCCAGTCCGCCGAGGCCGACGATCCCACCGAGGCGGCCGGCGGCTGCGGCACGCGCAATGCTTTCGCCGCCTACGACTGTCCAACCAAGCGGCTGATTCACCACCTCGCCCCGCGGACTTCGGTGCGAACATCCTCCGTGCGCGGCCGGGGCGCGCTTCCGAACATCTTCGCGCTGGAATGCGTGATGGACGAAATCGCCGCACGCGCCCATCCCGTCGCCTGCCGTCTTTCGCTGCTTTCAGACCCGCGCGCCAGAGACTTGATCCAGGATGTGGCGGCGCGTTCCGGCTGGTCGGAGCGAAGGCCGGCGGCAACTGGCCGCGGTCTCGGCCTTGCCCGGGGCCGCTACATAAACTCAGAGCGATCTGATAGAGGTCGCCTATGCCTGCGTTGCAGTGGAACTGGATGTCGATCGGGACGTCGCCCTGCGCCGGACCTTGGTGCGCCGCCGACGCCGGCCCGGTCATCAACCCGGATGGTGCCCGCAATCAGCTTGAAGGCGGGATCGTCCACGCCGCCAGCATGACACTGAAAGAGCAGGTTACGCTGGAGCGGGTCGCCGCCGTGCTGGCACGATGAATACGGATGTGATCACGGCGCCGAACCGCGGCGTCGGCATACGAACCGATCCGCCCGAGGCATTAACTCGATCGATCCGCCGCGAGATTTCCAGACCCTCGCAACGGCCCCGCCGGCTTCCGACGGCCGTCGCTCGGTGGACCGTTCGGCGATGGCGAACTCTATCTGGAAGCCGATATGGTTTTTGCACGCCGTCGGCAAACCCGCACGCCAGGAACACACTCCGCGTTGACCCGCATCAAACCTAGGTCTAATCACCCGCTGACGGTTCGGCGCCGCCGTCAGGCTTAACAAGGGCGCCGACAGAACTGGAGCGATGCGTGAGAGACGTGCGCGACGCGCTAATGATAGCGCGTGACTCGAATGGCAAACTGGTGCGCAGGCCGATGTCGCCGCACCTTCAGGTCTATCGCTGGCCGATCAGCATGGCCCTGTCGATCCTGCACCGCGTCTCTGGCGTGGCTTTGGGTATCGGCACTCTGATGCTGACATGGTGGCTCGTTGCCGCCGCCAGTTCCGACGGTGTGTTTGACCGCGCGCAATGGTTCATGGGTTCGGCCCTTGGCCTGCTGCTGCTGTTCGGCTGGTCCGTCGCCTTGATCTTCCATTTCTTCAGCGGCATCCGGCATTTATTTTGGGATGCCGGCCACGGATTTGACGCCCCGTCCTATAATACTACGGGCTGGGCAGTCGTGATCGCCACCGGCGTCTGTTCGGTGTTGGTCTGGGTCGTCGGTTTGGCGGTTTGGTAAGGCACAACATGTCCGGAACACCTCATATCGATATGCTGCGCTCCCCGCTTGGCCGGGCGCGCGGCCTGGGTTCTGCCAGGGCCGGCTCCCATCATTGGTGGGCTCAGCGGCTGACGGCGGTTGCTCTGGTTCCGTTGACCTTATGGTTCATCTTCTCGGTGATCCACCTGTCCGGCGCCTCCCACGACCGGGTGATCGACTGGATGTCGTCGCCCTGGACGCTGGCACCGATGCTGGCGCTGATCGTCGCGACATTTCATCACCTGCAACTGGGTTTGCAGGTCGTGATCGAGGACTATGTGCATGACGAGCGGCTCAAAGTGTCCTCAGTCATGCTGATCAAGGGCCTCAGCGTGATCCTGGCGCTGGTTTGTATCGTCTCGGTGCTGAAAATAGGGCTTTAGGCCCAAAGGGATTTAAACGCGATGAATGCGATCACGATGCCCTCTTCACGGGCGTACAACGTGGTAGATCACACCTATGACGTGGTCGTGGTGGGTGCCGGCGGTTCCGGCCTTCGGGCGACGTTCGGCATGGGCGCCTCTGGTCTGAAGACCGCCTGCATTACCAAGGTGTTCCCCACCCGAAGCCACACCGTGGCGGCGCAGGGCGGCATCGGCGCCGCGCTGGGCAATATGGGTGAGGATGACTGGCGCTGGCATATGTACGATACCGTCAAGGGGTCGGACTGGCTGGGTGACCAGGATGCGATCGAATACATGTGCCGCGAGGCAATTCCAGCGGTTTACGAGCTGGAACATTACGGTGTGCCGTTCAGCCGCACTGAAGACGGGCGTATCTACCAGCGCCCGTTCGGCGGTCACATGAAGGAATACGGCAAGGAACCGGCGATGCGCGCATGCGCCGCTGCCGACCGCACCGGCCACGCCATCCTGCACACGCTGTATCAGCAAAGCCTGAAGCACGACGTTGAGTTCTTCATCGAATATTTTGCGCTCGACCTCATCATGGACGATGAGGGTGTGTGCCGCGGCGTGATGGCCTGGAACCTGGAAGATGGCAGCATCCATCGCTTCCGCGCTCAAACCGTTGTTTTGGCGACCGGTGGTTACGGCCGTGCTTACCTGTCCTGCACCTCGGCCCACACCTGCACCGGGGATGGCACCGGCATGGTGCTGCGCGCGGGGCTGCCTGCCCAGGACATGGAGTTCGTTCAGTTCCACCCCACCGGTATCTTTCCCGCCGGTTGCCTGATCACCGAGGGCGCCCGCGGTGAGGGCGGCTACCTGACCAATTCGGAGGGTGAACGTTTCATGGAACGCTACGCCCCGACCGCCAAGGATCTGGCCAGCCGCGACGTTGTCTCGCGTTCGATGACCATGGAGATCAATGCCGGCCGTGGCTGCGGTCCGCACAAAGATCACATCATGCTCCATCTGGAGCATCTGGGTGCCGATCTGCTGCACGAGCGTCTGCCGGGCATTTCCGAAACCGCCAAGGTGTTTGCCGGTGTGGACGTAACGAAAGCGCCGATCCCGGTATTGCCGACCGTTCACTATAACATGGGCGGTATACCCACGAACGTGCATACTGAAGTGTTGCGCCCGACCAAGGACAACCCTGACGCGACCGTTCGCGGCCTGATGGCCGTCGGCGAGGCCGCTTGCGTGTCGGTGCATGGCGCTAACCGCCTGGGCACCAACTCGCTGCTGGATTTGGTGGTGTTCGGCCGCGCGGCGGCGCACCGCGCAGCGGAGACGATCAAGCCCGGCGCCGGGCAGCCGACGCTGCCGCCGAAGGCCGGAGAGTCCTCGTTGGACCGGTTCGACCGTACCCGCCATGCCAAGGGCGGCACCAAGGTGTCCGAACTGCGGATGTCGATGCAGCGGACCATGCAGGGCCATGCCGCGGTGTTCCGCACCGCCCAAAGCATGACCGAGGGTGTGGAGAAAATGAAAAAGGTCTGGAGCGGCCTGACCGACATGGCCGTGTCCGATCGCAGCCTGGTGTGGAACAGCGATCTGATGGAAGCGCTGGAACTGCAGAACCTGATGGGCAGCGCCATGACCACCATGGTCGGCGCCGAGGCGCGCCACGAAAGCCGCGGCGCCCACGCCCATGACGATTTTCCGGATCGTGATGATCAGAACTGGATGAAGCACACGCTGGCATGGTGCGACGATAAGGGCGACGTGAAGCTGGATTACCGGCCGGTCAAAATGCAGACAATGACCAACGAAGTGTCGGTCTTCCCGCCCAAGAAGCGGGTGTACTAAGCCGGTCGTCGTCATTTCCTAGGATCGTGAGACAATGGTCGAATTCAACCTCCCCCTGAACAGCCGCGTCGGCCAGGGACAGACCTTCAAGGCCCCCGCGGGCGCCAAGCGCGTCCGCGATTTCAAGATCTACCGCTGGAGCCCGGATGACGGGAAAAACCCGCGCACCGATACGTACCAGATCGATCTCGACGCCTGCGGCCCCATGGTCCTGGACGCATTGATAAAAATCAAAAATGAGATCGACCCGACGCTGACCTTCCGCCGGTCATGCCGCGAGGGCATTTGCGGTTCCTGCGCCATGAACATCGACGGCAGCAACACGCTGGCTTGTCTGAAGCCGATCGAGGACGTGAAGGGCGATGTCAAGATCAGCCCGCTGCCGCACATGCCCGTGGTTAAGGACCTCATCCCTGACCTGTCCCAGGCCTATGCGCAGTATCGTTCGGTGAAGCCCTGGATGCAGGCGGACACGCCCGCCCCACCGGATGGCGAGCGGCTGCAAAGCAAGGAAGAGCGCGCCGAGCTGGACGGGATGTGGGAATGTATCCTCTGCTTCTGCTGCTCCACCTCCTGCCCCAGCTACTGGTGGAACGGCGACCGCTATCTGGGGCCGGCCGTGCTGCTGGCAGCCTACCGCTGGATCGCTGATTCCCGCGATGAGGAAACCGGCCAGCGCCTGGATGAGCTTGAAGATCCCTTCAAGTTGTATCGCTGCCACACGATCATGAACTGCACCAACACCTGCCCCAAGGGCCTGAACCCCGCCAAAGCCATCGGTAAGATCAAACAGTTGATCGTCGAACGTCACGGCTAGCAGCGGCCATGCCGCCGGCCGGGAGGCAGGCTGGCGGCGTGTCCCTTACCTGTTGTCCCCCCTTTGACGCAAGGCATCCGAACGGCGATGCTTGGCCGTAATATGCTCGTGGGGACGGAACAATGATCGAGGTTTGGACCTGGCCAACGCCAAACGGCCATAAAGTCCATATTGCCCTGGAAGAACTCGGACTGGCCTATAAGGTCATCCCGATCAATATTGGTAAGGGTGATCAGTTCAAGCCGGAATTCCTGGCGATCACCCCTAATCATCGCGTGCCCGCGATCGTAGATCCCGATGGACCCGGCGGTAAGCCGCTGAAGCTGTTCGAGTCCGCGGCCATTATGATTTACCTGTCCGAAAAGACCGGCGGCAGGCTGATCCCCGCCGATCCCATGGCACGATACGTCTGCCTGCAATGGATGATGTTCCAGATGGGCGGAACCGGTCCAATGTTCGGCCAGTACAACCACTTCGCCAACTACGCGGTCCAAAAGATACCTTATGCGATCGAACGTTATGCCAATGAGGTCAGGCGCCTGCACCGTGTGCTGAACAAGCGGCTAGCGGAGTCCGAGTACCTTGCCGGTTCGGATTACTCGATGGCGGACATCATTAATTTCCCCTGGATTCGGAATCCGGATCGCCGAAATATCGATCTGGGAGATTATCCGCACTTGAAGCGCTGGCACGATACGATAGCCGTTCGGCCCGCCGTACTGCGCGGCCTGGGGGTCCTGGCGGAAAGCCAACGCCGCGGCCAGATGACCGATGCGGAAAGGGACATCATGTTCGGGAAAACACAATTCCAGGAGCGGTAGCCCCGTTTCCTGTCCGGTACGCCCCATTGTGAACACTTTTATATTACGGCCATCTCGGCTATAATCCGCCACTTAGAGTGCTGCAACGAAAGCAGCATGATCGCAGGAGCAAGTTCGGGCACCATATGACCGCGCGTATTCTGATCGTGGATGATGTGCCTGCGAATACGCGCTTGCTAGAGGCTAAGCTGGCGGCTGAATATTATCAGGTCACCTCGGCCCGCGATGGCTTTGAAGCGATTGCCGCGGCTAGATCATGGCAACCGGACCTGATCCTTCTCGACGTCATGATGCCTGGCATGGACGGATATGAGTGCTGCCGTCGGCTGAAAGGAGACCCGGCCACTCTCCATATCCCTGTTGTCATGGTCACCGCGCTTGGTGAGCCCGCCGAGCGTTTGCACGGTCTGGATGCCGGCGCCGATGACTTCCTCACCAAACCCGTGGATTACGACACGTTGATGGCGCGGGTGCGCAGCTTGGTGCGCCTGAAGCGCCTGCTGGACGAATGGCGCGCCCGTGGCGATACCGCGCGCGCGCTCGGCCTCAGCACCGATCGGCTGCTCATTCCATCGGTCGCGGGTGCCCGTGTGCTGGTCGTGGATGACTGGGATCAAAGTGCCCGCGGGATCCAGGACGCCCTGAAGGTGGACGGTATCGTTCCCGCCCGGGCCAGCACCCATGCGGAGGTGCTTACCCTGACCGCCGCAGTGAATTTCGACCTTCTGGTGATCAGCCTTTCGCTCGCCGAAGAAGACCCGCTCAGGCTGGTGTCGATGCTCCGAGCGTCGGACACCACACACGAAACGCCGCTGCTCCTGATTGGGGAAGCCGCCGAAAAAGACCGCATCCTGCGCGGTTTTTCGCTCGGTGCCAACGACTGCCTGCTGCAGCCGGTGGACCCTAACGAACTCCGCGCCCGCGCCCGCAACCAAATCCGCCGCAAGTTCTATCAGGACCGGCTGCGATCGGATCTGGGAACGGCGCTGGAAATGGCACTGACCGATCCGCTGACCGGACTTTATAACCAACGCTATCTGCGCCGGCACCTGGGCGGACTTATGGACAGCGGCCAGGGTCGTCCGCTGGCTGTGCTGATGCTCGACGTGGATCACTTCAAGCTGGTCAACGATCGCTTCGGCCACGCCTCGGGCGATCTTGCATTGCGCCTGATCGCCGACTGCCTGCGCATCAATACCCGAGTCTTCGACTCGGTGGCACGCTATGGCGGGGAGGAATTCGTCGTCGTCATGCCAGGCACCGCAATAGAAGAAGCCACCGCCGCTGCCGAACGTCTCCGTTCGGCTATCGAGGTCATCGAGTTCGTGGCGCTGGATGGAACGTCGGTGCCGCTGACGGCAAGCATCGGAGTTGCCTGCACGCCAAGCGCGTCAGGCTCCCCGGAAGTTCTTCTGCAGATCGCCGATGCCGCCCTGTACGATGCTAAGCGTAATGGGCGGAACCGGGTGGAAGTCGCTGGAACGGCGCCAGTTACTTAATCTTGGCTTCCTTGAACACGACGTGCTTGCGCACGACCGGATCGTACTTGTTCAGCTCCAGCTTCGTGGTCTGTGCGCGCGCGTTCTTTTTCGTCACATAGAAAAAGCCCGTGTCCGCTGTGGACACCAGTTTGATCTGAACGGTATTCGACTTGGCCATCAGCCTGTTCCTTAAAAGGGCAATCCAGCGGTAAGCGCCCGATGAGGGGCGGGAAAATGCTCAACAACCCCCTCGCGGTCAAGTCTTTGATGTGCGGGGGGGCATGAATGCCGTCATCCAGGCGCCGCGCCTTGGGTTTGCACCTGCAGAACATACAGCGACTGGCTGGCGCACATGAACAACATGTTCCGTTTCGGGCCGCCGAACGCCACGTTGGCGCACACCTCCGGCAGGCGGATGCGCCCAAGCAGCTTGCCCTGCGCATTGAACACGATCACCCCGGCATAGCCCAGCACGGCGTTGGAACTGATCCAAAGATTACCGAATACATCCGCCCGCATTCCGTCAGGACCACATTTGACCCCATCGACCATCATGTCGGTGAAGGTCCGCATGCCACTGAGCTTGGCTCCTTGAACGTCAAACGCGAAGACGTTGCCACTGCCGCCCGGCCCCGTGTCGCCCGGCCCCTTGCCCGTACTGATGACGTAAAGCGTCTTGTAGTCCGGGGAGAAGCAGATCCCGTTCGGGTCGGGGACCTGCGCCTCGGTAACCACCACATCCAGCCGTCCGCTTGGGTCCCACCGATAAACACTGTTGGGCAGTTCCCGTTTCTTGCCCCCGATCACTCCGGCATCGGGGGCGCCGATCGCTGGATTGGCACGCCCCCCATCATCTGGATGCCCCTCGGAAAGGGTGTCGCCATAAGGCGGGTCGGTGAACCAGATGCTGCCGTCCGGGTGCGGTACCAGGTCATTTGGCGAATCCAATCCCTTGCCTTCGAATTGGTCGGCGATCACGGTCATCGTTCCGTCATGCTCCCACCGGATCACCCGCCGGTTGAAATCCTGGGTGGAGAGCTGCCGTCCCAGAAAGTCGAACGAGTTGCCATTGCTGTTATAGGACGGGTTGCGAAACTCACTCACCTCGCCGGTTTCCCAGATGTATCGGTACTGGATGTTCGCCTGGACGTCGCTGAAGACCAGATACTGCCCTTCGCTGGACCAGGCCGGCCCCTCGGTCCACTTGAAGCCGGTGGCGACGCGACGGATCGCGGTAATGCCCAGCAGGTATTGGTTGAAACTGGGATCGATCACGATGATGTCCGGATCTGGGTAAATATTCGGCATCGCGTGATGACCCCACTGCCTTGGCGGGTTCGTAATCACGCTTGGCGGCGTCCCGGTTTGGGCTTTCGTCTGTGCCCGGGCCCCGAACGCCGTCACCGTCGCTGCACCCGCGATCATCGCGCGGCGCGAAACACCGTTAATGGACATGGTTGCTTCCTCCGTTTATGCGCCCTTTTGGCGGTTGCACCCTACGTCTGCCCGCGATGCCGGTCAGAACAATTCATCGTTCCCTTTCCGCCCGGCCAGGGCCGCCGTAGGTTCGAGCAACGAATTAGTCCGGAGGTTTTTGTCCATGCCGATCCCACAGACCATGTCCCATGTCCACGCCAACGGCGCCGGGGGTCCCGAAGTCCTCGGTCTCGCGACCGGCCCCGTCCCAACCCCAAAGCCCGACGAGGTGCTGATCCGCGTCCAGGCCGCCGGCGTGAACCGACCGGATGTGGCGCAACGACAAGGGTCCTATCCGCCCCCGCCCGGCGCCAGCCCCATTCTGGGACTGGAAGTAGCCGGGGAGGTTGCCGCGATCGGCGAGCAGGTCAGCACCTTGTCCGTCGGCGACAAGGTTTGCGCCCTGACGAACGGCGGCGGCTACGCTGAATACTGCACCGCCCCGGCGCCGCAGTGCCTGCCCTGGCCAAAGGGTTACGACGCGGTGCGCGCCGGTGCCCTGCCCGAGACGTCATTCACCGTCTGGGCCAACCTGTTCCAACTCGGTCAACTGTCGAAGGGCCAGACCGCCTTGGTTCATGGCGGCACCAGCGGCATCGGCGTCACCGCGATCCAGTTCGCCCGGGAGTTCGGCGCCCATATCTACGCCACCGCCGGCTCCGACGACAAAGTCGCCGCCTGCCTTAAGCTGGGGGCCGACGCGGCCATCAACTACCGTACCCGGGACTTCGCCGCCGAGATCAAGACGCTGACCGAGGGGCGCGGCGTCGATGTCATCCTCGACATGGTCGGCGCCCCGTACATGACGGGCAACGTCCGCTCCCTTGCGATGGATGGGCGGCTGGTGCTGATCGCTTTCCTGCAGGGTTCGAAGGTGCAGGACTTCGACTTCTTGCAGGTGATGGTGAAGCGCCTGACCATCACAGGGTCCACCATGCGCCCGCGCACCACCGCCCAAAAGGGCCATATTGCCGCCGAACTGCGGGAGAAAGTCTGGCCTGCCCTCGATGCCGGCCGCTGCCCTCCGGTGATCCATGCCACCTTCCCGCTGTCCCGGGTTGCCGAGGCGCACGCGCTGATGGAGAGCAGTGCCCATATCGGGAAAATCATGCTGACGCTGGGTTAACCCCTCGCCGGTCAGCACGCCTTATTACCGACTGCCCAAACTCCTCACTATCGTCATGGCCGGGCGCGTCCCGGCCATTTGCGAACGAACCGATGAAGCGCAGATGGTCGCCACCGCCGGTCGGATGGGCCGATTACCAACCCGGCGGCGGCGTGAACCCCCTCCAGGCCTGCTCCAGCAACGCCGCCGCCGCGATCGTCGTCCGATCCCCATAAATCGGCCCGGCGATCTGCACGCACAGCGGCAACCCGCCTTTTGTCATTCCCATCGGCGCTACGGTTGCCGGCAGGTGATACCCGCCTGTCAGCCCCGGCCAGAACAGCAGATCGCCGTAGTTGATGTCCTTGCCCTCGATTTCGATCCGCCGGCCCCAGGGCGTCCCATCCTGCCGGTGAGGC
>JAKBCJ010000405.1 GCA_021807975.1 Pseudomonadota bacterium
TTTTATGACCTCCGCCTGCCCGCTTCGCTCCGCGCCCAGGCCGAGCTTGCGCGCAGCTACGGGGTGGCCGGGTTCTGCTTTCATTACTATTGGTTTTCGGGTCGCAGGATACTGGACGCTCCGCTCGAAAATCTGCTGCGGGATCCGACGATCGATATCGGGTTCTGTCTGAACTGGGCGAACGAGAACTGGACCAGGACCTGGAACGGCGGCGAGCACGACGTGCTGTTGCGGCAGGGCTATGAGCCCGGCTTCGAGGCGTCGCTGGTGGATGCCATCGCCCCGGCGCTGGCCGATCCGCGCTATATTCGTATCGGCAACCGGCCGGTTTTCATGATCTATCGGCCCAGCCTGCTGCCCGAAGCGGCGGCGACGGCGGATCGGCTGCGTGCGCTCATCGCCGGCCGCGGTCTTGGCGAGCCTTTCCTGATGATGGCGCAACTGGGGGACGAAGCGAGCCCGTCGTTCGATCCTCGCCGGTATCGTCTGGATGCGGCGGTCGAGTTCCCGCCGCACCGGGTCGGGTTCGATCTGCCGGCGCTGGCCGAGCCGGTCGCGCGGTTCGACATGACGTTCCGCGGCGGACTGCGTCGTTACGAGGACATGGTGCAGCGCGCCTGCATGGTGGCGCGCCCCGATTTTCCACTGTTCCGGGGGGTCTGTCCGGGGTGGGACAACACGCCGCGGCGACCGCAGCGCGGATTCGCGTTTCTCGATGCGACGCCGGGCGCCTATGGCACCTGGCTGGAACATGCCTGCCGCGATGCGGGCACGACCGAGGATGCCTCGGCCCGGATGGTGTTCATCAACGCCTGGAACGAATGGGCGGAGGGGGCGCATCTGGAGCCGGACCGGCATTTCGGGCATGGATTTCTCGCGGAGACGGCGCGCGTTCTGCGTGCTTGCGCCGAGGGCCCGGGGGCGGAGCAGGCGGGTTACTCGGCCCCGGAGTCGCGGGCCGGTCTGAGGCGGCGGCTGCGGGTGAAGGGCGTCGAGACCTTGCGCCATCTGAGCGAGCGCCTGGCGGGCGAGGCGGGGGCGCGATGACCGGGCCCGGCCCGATCGCCGAGGCGGCGGTTGCCACACCCGAGCGGGCGCGGGGCTGGATGGGCCGGCTGCTCGGCGCGGCGCGCTATGCGTTCGGCGCCCCGGCGGCGACCGGGCATCGGGAGCGAAGGGTTTCCGGGATCGTCCAGGGCGTGGTCACCGGGCTGGCGGCGCGCGGCGTGGGGGTGGCGGTCAGCCTGGTTTCGGTTCCGCTGGCGATCCGATATCTCGGAGCCGAGCGGTACGGGGTGTGGGCGCTGATCGGCTCGCTGCTCGCCTGGGCTCAGCTGGCCGATTTCGGGATCGGCAACGGCCTGACCAACGCGCTCACGACGGCGCTGGGGCAGGACCGGATCGACCAGGCGCGCCGGCACATCAGCACCGCGTTCGCGGTGTTCGGCGGCATCGCGCTGTTGCTGGGCGCGGCCACCGCCGCGGCGTGGCCGTGGCTTCATTGGAGTTCGATCGTCGGGGTTCATAGTCGGCTGGGGCGCGCGGAAACGGGCCCGGCGATCGCGGTGGCGATCGGGCTGTTCCTGGCGGGATTTCCGCTGTCGGTGATCGGTCGGGTCTATGCCGCCTCCCAGGAGGGGCGGCTGTCGAACTACTGGGGCCTTGGGGGGCGGATTGCCGCGCTGGTCGGGCTGTTCGTTGTCACGCGCACGTCGGGCGGGCTGGTCGCGGTGGTGATTTCCGGCTTCGGGATCGGGCTGGTGACCAACGTGGTGAGCGGGATCTGGTTGTTCCGCCACCATCGGCCGCAGCTTGCGCCGAGGCTTTCATTGATTCACGCCGGATCGGCGCGGGGATTGGTGAGGATCGGCGGGCAGTTCTTCCTGATCCAGATCATGGCGTTGCTGGTGTTCGAGACCGATAATTTCGTGATCGCGCATTTCCTGGGCGCGGCCGCGGTGCCGCCATACAGCCTGACCTACAGCCTGTTCGGTTATACGGGGATCATCCAGAGTCTTCTGTTCAGCTACATGTGGGTGGGGTTTGCCGATGCCATCGCACGGCGGGACGGGGCCTGGGTGCGGCGGGCGTTTCTGGCCAATCTGGCGTTCTCGGTTCTGTTTACGGTGGTCGCGGTGATTCCGCTGGTGTTCGTGGCAAAGCCGTTCATCGCGATCTGGGCAGGGCCGTCGGTGGTCCCGCCGATGCATCTGGTCTATTGGATTGCCGGCTGGTCGCTGATCAACGCCTATTGCAGCCCGATTGCGTGCCTGCTGGCCGCGGCATCGCGCCTGCGCTGGCAGATGATCTACGCCGCAATGGCCACGGCGGTGAACCTGGCGATCTCGATCAGCCTGGTCCGCAGTTGGGGGGCGAGCGGGGTGATTGCGGGGACAGTGATCTCCTACCTCATATTCGTATGCATCCCGACATCGGTAGACGTAACTTTCTTGATTAAGGGCTTGCGGCATGCTTCGTAGAATGTTTCGAGATTCAATCTTATCCATCGGTGTCGCGGAAATCCCGAGGCGACTGGCCGCCGCACAGTTGTTCCTGACATCATATTCCATGTCTGTTGATATAATAAATGAACAGCCTCTTTTCATAGACGCTGCTCCATGCCGAGGCGAATAATTCGTTCGCCGGAAGCGCCGTCGTGATACGATCGGACGGTACGCCGACCGGCGGCAATACTGACCCGGCTTGCTCATCGACCGACCAAGCCCCCCCTGGGAGTGGACCGGTCCCTGGCCATTCAACGGGCCAAGCATCATCATTGGACGCGGATGGTCGTCGCCGTGGCGCTCGCGTGCTCACCTCGGCAAACTTGCGCCTGGCCTACTGGAAGAACCGCCGCGACGTGCGGGGCCTGATTCATCTGCTCGCCGTTGCGCCACGGGCCGCCGCAAGCGCGGGCCGTCTCTGGATGACTCGCTACCGCAGCCGCAGGCCAGTGTTGGTGATCGCGCTTATAGAACACATCGGCGACATCGTTGCGGCGGAACCGATCGCCCGATTCGCCCGGCTGCGACATCCGTCGCATCGGGTCATTTGGGTCACCCGCCACGCGAACCGCGAACTGGTCGCTTCCTTCAGCGGGGTCGATCAGGTTCTGGTGGTGCGCTGTCTGACCGAATGGATGCTGGTCTGGTCTTGGGGAGTGGCCGATATCGTATGGGACCTCCACCTGCGCAGCCGGATTTGCGAGACATGCCATATCCCGTTAGCGAAGGACCCGACCGCGCCTGATGACACCCGCTACTTCATGTTCGGGAACCTCCTGGACGTGGAGTGCCTGTGTGCAGGTCTTCCGAAATTGGCTGATTCGCCGCGCTTCGCGCCGCCGACCGACGTGCGGCTCCGCGTTGACCACCTCAATCTTCCCGGGCGGTTCTTCGTCATCCATTGCGAATCGAGCGACCCCAAGAAGGACTGGCCGGCCGATCACTGGAACGATCTGATCGCGCGGGTCCGGGAGCGGTATGGCATTGCCGTCGCCGAAATAGGTTCCCGACCGAAGGTAGCGGGCAGGGAAGGGGGGCCGGCGGTCCGTAATCTTTGCGGGACTCTGTCGGTCGTTGAATCCGCCGAGGTCATCCGTCGCGCCGCGCTGTTCATCGGCATCGACAGCGGACCAGCTCATCTCGCCAACGCGGTGGGCACACAGGGGGTGATTCTGGTGGGCGACTACCGGGCGTTTCGCCATTACATGCCCTATAGCGGCGGGTATCAGACCGGCGAGCTTGCCGACATCGTCTATGCGCCTGGCGTGGTGGCGCAACTCCCTGTCGCCGCCGCGTTCGCGGCGATTCAGGCCAGGCTGGACCGGATTCTTCCCCCAACGGCTGCCCCGCTCCGCGATGCGTGATCGCACCGGAACGGCCGGCCACCGCGGGCTCAAGCCGGCCGCACCGCCCAGATGATCGCTTCGGACAGCAACTGTTTCCAGGTTATGCCGCCGCGGAGAATGCGGCCGATCGCGTTGACGATCTCCCGCACCGATAAGGCCCGCTTGCGGCCGCAGGACGCGTCTCCGGGCAGGAGAGGCGCCGGGCTCTTCCATTCGGAATCGGTTAGGTCGCATCCATAGTGCAGCCCGGTGCGGCTATGCTGTCGCCGGGTAGTCGGGGCCCACATCACAGCCCCGTCTGGTGTGTTGCAGCATCGCCGAATGACGCTTCTCCCTGCCCTCCCAGCCTCGCCAGTTCATGCCGGTACTGTTCCGAGACAACCTCTGAGAAGATCCTTACGGGTCACGAAAGGCCAATATATCTACGTAGTCCCCGTCGGTGTCCTTAGCATTCTTCAGCTTGCTGCGGAGGATGTCTTGTGCGATTCCAGGCGCTACGAATCTCGGAATTTCGGCTATGCCTCCAGACATGACAGCAACGCGCCGAAACTCGCT